>JBLIZO010000061.1:0-14174 GCA_048859965.1 Fluviibacter sp. | reverse complement strand
GGAGAATAAACTATGCCTCGCGTTAAACGTGGTGTAACGGCGCGCGCTCGCCACCAGAAAGTTCTGAAACTGGCCAAGGGTTACCGTGGCCGTCGTAAGAACGTCTACCGTATCGCCAAGCAGGCGGTGATGAAGGCTGGTCAATACCAGTACCGTGACCGTCGTCAGCGCAAGCGTCAGTTCCGCACTCTGTGGATTGCACGTATCAACGCCGCTTCGCGCGAACTGGGTCTGACCTACAGCCGTTTCATGAACGGTCTGAAGAAGGCTTCGATCGAAGTCGATCGCAAGGTTCTGGCTGACCTGGCTGTGTTCGACAAGCCGGCGTTTGCACAACTGGCTAACCAGGCCAAGGCAAGCCTCGGTCTGTAATCGCAGACGAGTCCGAAAAAGGAGGCGTTGCGCCTCCTTTTTTTTCGGATGATCGGCAAAGCACTGTGCGGTGAATGTACTGTTCTTTGCCGATGTTCTGAAAGCATTTATTTGAGGTTGACTATGTCATCGCTGAATTCCGAAGCCCTTCTGTCCGAGTTGTCGGAAGCACTGGCCGCCGTCAAGGACGGCGATGCACTGGAAGTGACCAAAGCGCGTTACCTGGGTAAGAGCGGTATGGTGACCGAAGCGCTCAAAGGCTTGGTCAATCTACCTGTCGAAGAGCGTAAAGAAGCGGGCGGTAAGATCAACAAGATCAAAACGCAGATGGAAGCCGCGATCAACGCGCGGCGCGAAGCACTCAAAGAGGAACAACTGGCCGCGCGTCTGGCTGAAGAAGCCCTGGACGTGACCCTGCCGGGGCGCGGCGTGGCGCGGGGTGGGCTACACCCGGTGACGCGCAGTCTGCAACGGATTGAAGGGTTGTTTGCCTCCATGGGGTTCTCGGTGGCCGAAGGCCCGGAGATTGAAACGGATTATTTCAATTTCACCGCGCTCAATACGCCGGACGATCACCCGGCACGCTCGATGCACGACACCTTCTACCTGAAGGATACGCAGGGTCACGTCCAGCAGGATGTGTTGCTGCGTACCCATACCAGCCCGATTCAGGCACGTTACATGCAGCGGCATGTGGCAACGTACGGTGGCAAGGAAGGCATGCCCGAGATTCGCATCATTGCACCGGGTCGTGTTTACCGTGTGGACTCCGATGCCACCCACTCGCCGATGTTCCATCAGGTCGAAGGCCTGTGGGTCGGCGAGCATGTCACCTTTGCCGGCCTCAAGGGCGTCATGATCGATTTTCTGCATCGTTTCTTCGAAACCGACAAGCTGGACGTACGTTTCCGTCCGTCGTTCTTCCCGTTTACCGAGCCATCGGCCGAAATTGACGTGGCGTTTGGCGAAGGTCCGCTCAAGGGGCGCTGGCTGGAAGTGGCCGGCTGCGGCATGGTGCACCCGAACGTGTTAACCGAGGCCGGGATTGATGCAGAACGCTATGTCGGCTTTGCCTTCGGCATGGGCCCGGACCGTCTGACGATGCTGCGCTATGGCATTAACGATCTGCGCCTTTTCTTTGAAGGCGATATCCGTTTCCTGAATCAGTTCGCAGCCTGAGTGGTGCGGCGTTCAACATCGAATTTTAGCGAAAGACCTCAAGCATGAAATTCTCGGAATCCTGGCTGCGTCAGTTCGTCAATCCGGATCTCTCATCCGAAGCGTTGGCCGAACTGCTCACTATGGCTGGTCTGGAAGTGGAAGAACGCGGCCCCGTTGCGCCACCGTTCAACAACGTCGTTGTCGGCCATGTGCTGTCCGTCACCAAGCATCCCGATGCCGATCGCTTGAACGTCTGCGAGGTCGATGCAGGCGAGGGCGCACCGCGTCAGATCGTTTGTGGCGCGAGCAACGTCGCCGTTGGGCTCAATGTGCCGTGTGCGCTGCCGGGGGCCGTGTTGCCGGGTGATTTCAAAATCAAGGAAGCCAAGGTTCGTGGCGTACCCTCGGCTGGCATGTTGTGTGCCGCGGTCGAACTGGGTCTGGCCAAGGAAAGCGATGGCCTCATGATTCTGGCGGCCGATGCAAAACCAGGTACGCCCCTGCGTGAGTTGCTTGGTCTGGACGATATTTGTCTCGAGCTCAAGCTCACGCCGAACCGCCCGGATTGCCTGGGCCTGTTGGGTCTTGCGCGTGAAGTATCGGCGCTCACCAATACGCCGGTGAAGACACCGGACATTAAAGCCGTCGCGCCAATGCATCAGCAAACCGTGCCGGTCAGTATCGAGGCTGCCGATCTCTGTGGGCGATTCACGGGACGCATTATCAAGGGCGTTAATGCCAAAGCCCAAACGCCAGCCTGGATGACACAGGCACTGGAACGCTGCGGTCTACGCCCGATCAGTGCTCTGGTTGATATTTCCAACTACGTCATGTTGGAATTGAATCGTCCGAACCACGTATTTGATCTGAATGCTGTTCAGGGCGGTCTGACGGTTCGTTGGGCCAACGCGGCAGAAAAGCTGACGCTGCTTGGCGGCGCCGAAGTGTCGTTGGATGCACGCTATGGCGTTATCGCTGATGCGGCGGGTCCGATCAGTCTGGCTGGCATTATGGGCGGCGAACGTACCGCCTGCACGGATAACACCACCGATGTGTTTGTCGAAGCGGCTTACTGGTTGCCATCGGCGATTCAGGGTCGTAGCCGCTGGCTGACGCTCAGCACCGATGCCGGGCATCGCTTCGAGCGCGGCGTTGATTTTGCCGACACGGTGAATGGTGTCGAACGCATCACGCAACTGATTCTCGACATCTGTGGTGGCCAACCGGGCCCCGTTGTCGATCAGGTGACCGCGTTACCGACGCGCCAACCGGTGACGGCACGCTTTGCGCGTATCCGCAAGGTGCTGGGGGTCGAACCCACGGATGCAGAGATTCAGGCCATCTTCGAACGCCTGGGTTTCCAACCTCAAATTGTGGATGGCGGCGTCGTGATCGTCCCACCCAGCTGGCGCCATGACCTGACGATCGAAGAAGACCTCATTGAAGAAGTCGCCCGCGTTATTGGTTACGACCACATTCCAGCCAAAGCGCCGGTTGGTCCGATGGTCATGCAGGCACAGACCGAGACGCAGCGCCCGCTGAGTGCACTGCGCGATACGCTGGTCGAACGGGGTTATCAGGAAGTCATCAATCTGGCGTTTACGCCCGAAGCCTGGGAGCAGGACTTTGCAGCGAATGCCGAACCGGTTGCGCTGGCGAACCCTATTGCCAGCCATCTGTCGGTGATGCGCTCCTCGCTGATCGGCGGCCTGATCAATACGCTGGCGCATAACCAGCGCCGCCGTCAGCCACGCCTGCAGATATTCGAGACGGGTCGTGTATTCGAGCGTGCGAGCGCGATGACTGCTGGTCAGGTCGAAGGTTACCGCCAGACCTTGCACGTCGGCGGCCTGAGCTGGGGCGCTGTTGTGCCCGAGCAGTGGGGTGCCAAAGCGCGCTCAGCTGATTTTTTCGACATCAAGGCGGATGTGGCGGCACTGAACAGCACCGGCGTTTTGCGTTTCGACGCGGCGACGCATCCGGCGTTTCATCCGGGTCGTTCGGCGCACATTCTGCGCGATGGCCAGTCGGTCGGTTGGCTCGGTGAGCTGCATCCGCGTTGGGTGCAGAAATACGAACTGGAATCCGCGCCGATCCTGTTTGAACTCGATATCGATGCCTTGACCCCGGCTATCGTGCCGACTTATGCGCCGGTCTCTGCCTTCCCGGTTGTGTTCCGTGATCTGGCGGTCGTGGTGGATGCAGCAGTGCCTGTCCAATCGCTGCTCGACCAGCTCAGGAAGGACGCGCCGCCAGTGCTGCGCGATATAACCTTGTTTGACCAATATCAAGGCAAGGGTGTGCCGGAAGGGGCAAAAAGCCTTGCCTTCCGCTTCACCTTGCAGGATACTGAGAGAACCCTTGAAGATCAAATGGTTGACGCCATCATGGCGCAATTGCTGGCGCGACTTGCGGCGGCTGGTGCGGCCTTGCGAAGCTAAAACCGCTAAAATTATTACCCAAGTTTATTCGGCAGGCGATGCAGCCTGCCCACTCTGTTTTCCGGAAGACTGGCATTATGACGACACTGACCAAGGCGGAAGTTTCCGACATCCTGTTCGAGAATCTCGGCCTCAATAAGCGCGAATCCAAGGATATGGTCGAAGCGTTTTTCACCGAAATTGCCGATACCTTGACGGTAGGGCAGTGGGTCAAGCTGTCGGGCTTTGGCAATTTCCAGTTGCGTGACAAGCCGCAGCGTCCGGGGCGTAACCCGAAGACCGGCGAAGAGATCCCCATTTCGGCACGCCGTGTTGTGACCTTTCATCCGAGCCAGAAGCTCAAGGATGAAGTCGAGCGCATTCAGAAAGCGCCCCAAAACTGATTTGTAGCGACCTGTCATGACCGATCTGTTTCATCAGCCTGCCGTCGCGTCGGCGGTTCCGGAAGCGGCAACGCCATCCACATCGACGCTGCCGCCGATCCCGGCCAAGCGCTATTTCACGATCGGCGAAGTCAGCGATCTGTGTGGTGTCAAGGCGCATGTGCTGCGTTACTGGGAGCAGGAGTTCACCCAACTCAAGCCGCTCAAGCGTCGGGGAAATCGTCGTTATTATCAGCATCACGAGGTGTTGCTCGTGCGTCGTATCCGCGAACTGCTCTACGATCAGGGCTACACCATTCACGGCGCACGTATTCAACTCAGGCCTGCGGCTGCTAACGGGAACGCTAACGCACACCCCCTCGCCATGGCCGCGCCGCAAACCCTGGAGCAGGCACCGGCAGGGCTGAAGGCGGCGCTCGACGACGTGATTCAGCTCCTGAAATACTGAGCGTTCATTGAGCTAATGACGTTAATGCCGTACAATACCGGCCGAGTCGGGGCGTAGCGCAGCCTGGTAGCGCACTTGCATGGGGTGCAAGGGGTCGCGAGTTCGAATCCCGCCGCCCCGACCAATGATTAGATCCAGCGACTAAGCCAACCTTCACCGGTTGGCTTTTTTGTTGGGGTGGTTTGGTACGGTGCTTACGGCGTTAATTTAACCGTGTATGTGTATGTAAAAGGCGGCGGGCGTTGGGAATTAAATCAATCATTCTTGTGTTTATAAATTTTGAGGATTAGAATCTTCGTCATTGGTGAATTAAATCCTGCCTTGTTTAATTTAATTTCATGACCTCGGAGATAAAATGGAACTGTCCAGCCTGAATATTGATCAATTGAAAGACCTGCTGAAAAAAGTGCCGGCTGAAATCAAGCGTCGCACGGAAGAAGCATCCAGCGCCGCCCGCGAAGCCGCCATTGAAAAACTGAAGGCGATTGCCCGTGAGCATGGTTATTCGCTGGAAGAATTGGCGGGCACGAAAAAATCGCGTAAGTCGTCGGGCGTCCGTAAGCCGGTCGCCCCGAAATATGCCAATCCGTCGAACCCGGCTGAAACCTGGACGGGTCGTGGTCGTAAACCGCTGTGGGTCCAGGCGGCGCTGAATCAGGGTAAAACGCTGGAGAGTTTGCTGATTCGTTAATCGGCGCTTTCTCCCATATAAAAAGGAGGCCGTTCAAGCCTCCTTTTTTATGGGGAATTTCTTCGCCGAAGACCGTAGTATCCGGGCCGCATGCGGTATCCTTACGCGATCATGACCATATTACTTTCCAACGATGACGGCTATTTCGCAACGGGCTTGCGGGTATTGCACGAGTTGCTGCAACCGTTGGGGAGGATTGATGTGGTCGCGCCCGAACGGGATCGCAGCGGCGCCAGTAACTCGCTCACGCTGGATCGGCCGTTAACGTTGCGCACGGCCCCTAACGGCTTTCATTTTGTTAATGGTACGCCGACCGACTGCGTGCATCTGGCGGTGACCGGGTTGATCGAACCGTTACCCGATCTGGTGGTATCCGGCATCAATCACGGTGCCAATATGGGTGACGATACCGTGTATTCGGGCACGGTGGCAGCGGCGACCGAAGGCTATCTGTTGGGCGTGCCGTCGATGGCGGTATCGCTGGTCGGTAAAGAGGCCCGACATTTTGAAACGGCGGGTCGCGTTGCACGCATGCTCGGCGAAAAACTTCTGAACCGCCCCATGGGTCAACCTGTCCTGCTGAATGTGAATGTACCGGATGTGCCGTTTGAGGCAATTCGCGGTTTTCTTGTCTGTCGTCTCGGTAAGCGCCATAAGGCCGAACCCGTGATCCGGACGACCAATCCCCGCGGCGAAACCGTCTATTGGGTCGGCCCGGCGGGAGCCGCGCAGGATAATGGCCCCGGCACTGATTTTCACGCGGTCAGCGAGGGTTATGTCTCGATCACGCCGCTACGCCTGGATCTGACGCACACCGATCAACTGGATGCAGTACGCAACTGGTTGGGCTGATTATTTATGAGTCGGGTGGCACTCGGACAGGGGATGACTTCAGCGCGTACACGGGCGCGCATGGTTGAACGACTGCAACAGCAGGGCATTCAGGACAAGGGCGTGCTCGGCGCCATCAACAAGATCGAGCGCCACCTGTTTGTTGACGAGGCGTTTGCGCATCGTGCCTATGAAGACACGGCGTTGCCGCTTGGTCAGGGGCAGACCATTTCGCAACCCTTTATCGTGGCCCGCATGATCGAATGCCTGCGTGCGGATAACCGGCCGCTCGGCAAGACGCTGGAAATCGGCACGGGTTGCGGTTACCAGGCGGCGGTATTGGCGGGTCTGACGAAAGATGTCTATTCAATCGAGCGCCTGGCCGGTTTGATGAATCGCGCCAAGATCAATCTGCGGACGATCAAGTGTTTTAACGTCCGCCTGAAACATGGCGATGGCTATTTGGGGATTCCCGAGGCAGCACCGTTTGATTCGATCATTCTAGCTGCGGCCGCACCCAAAGTGCCGGAAGCACTTTTACAGCAAATGGCGGTTGGTGGCAGAATGGTCATGCCGTTCGGTGCTTGTACCGAATCGGCCGTACAGAGAATGTTAGTCATTGAACGGAACGACACCGGCTGGACTGAACAGCTACGCGATCCGGTCAAATTTGTGCCGATGTTGCCGGGTGTGGAATGACGCAAAGAATCAGAAACGTATTGATGGGATGTGTGCTGTTGTCAGCGCTGACAGCGTGTACCTCGTTATCGCGGGCACCGGTCGATGACGGTAAGACTGCATCGCCGTATCCGCCGTTACCCAAGGATTGCACGCAAACCTGGACGGTGAAGAAGGGCGACACCCTGATCGGCATTGCATTGGATGCGGGCGCGGACTATCGTGATATTGCCGCGATGAACCAGATCAGCAACCCCAACATCATTCAACTGGATCGTACGTTGTGTGTCCGGCGTAGTGCCCAGAAGTCGGTCAGGAAACCCGCATCGACAAATATGCCACCAGCGACTAAAGCGGATCAGGCAACCAAAGACAGCAACAAACCCGCCCCTGTCAAACCGGTGGATGAAATGCCCAGCACCTCGTCGGCCACGGCAGCCGCCCTGGCAGATGGCGTCAAATTCGCCTGGCCCGCCAAGGGCAAGGTGGTTGCCGGGTTCAATGATTCCTCCAACAAGGGGATCAATATCGCCGGCAAGATGGGCGAACCGGTCGATGCGGCGGCCGAGGGTAAGGTCGTGTATGCCGGTTCCGGGTTGCGCGGTTATGGCAACCTTGTGATCGTGAAGCATGAGAACAACTATCTCACGGCTTACGCCCATAACAGCAAGATTCTGGTGAAAGAAGGCGAAACGGTGAAGCGCGGCCAACGCATCGCCGAGATGGGTGATAGCGACGCCGATAGCGTGATGCTGCACTTTGAAGTCCGACGCCAGGGCAAACCCGTTGACCCGCTGAAGTTTCTGTCACAACGCGGCACATGAAAAAACGGCTGCATCATTCTGAACACAACTCACCCGAGAGTTCAGATGGTGCGGATGAGAATAATGACATTCGCATCAAAGCAGGCCAGGACAAGGCCTGTTTTGCTGTGATCCCCCCGGCTGACCCCGAGGACTCCGATCTGGTCGCGTTGAGCGACACCGATCCTATTCTGGCCGATGCCGAGATTGAACGGCTGCGCATTGAAGCCCATGTTGATGTCACCCAGAAATATCTGAACGACATCGGCAAGCACCGCCTGCTCACGGCCGAGGAAGAGCTGTCCTTGACACGACGGGTTCGCGCCGGAGACTTTGCCGCGCGGCAGGCCATGGTGGAGCGTAACCTGCGACTGGTCGTTTCCATTGCACGTCATTACATGAATCGCGGGTTGCCGCTGCTGGATCTGATCGAGGAGGGAAACCTGGGTCTGATGCATGCGCTGGACAAATTCGACCCGGAACGCGGGTTTCGTTTTTCAACCTATGCATCCTGGTGGATTCGCCAGCGTGTTGAACATGCCATCGTCAATCAGGGTCGCCTCGTGCGTTTGCCTGTGCACCTGGTACGTGATCTGAACGCGCTGTACCGCCACCGTCGGCAGTTCATGGTACGTCATGCGCGAGAACCCAGTCTGGAAGAATTAGCGGCCTTGAGCGAAATGACACCGAGCGCGATTGAACAATTGTTGCGGCGGGGTGAGCAGGTACGCTCGCTGGATCAGCCGATCGACAGCAGTTCAGACCAGACGCTGGCCGAATTGATGCCGGATGAGCAGAGCGATGACCCACACGAATCCTTCGCCAATGCCGAGTCCGTTAAATTGCTGCTCGACTGGGTCCAGATGCTGCCCGAGCGGCAACGGCAGGTCATCGAACGCCGTTATGGCTTGCGCGGCGGCGAGCCGGAAACGCTGGAAACGATTGCCGCCGATCTGCAACTGACCCGCGAACGGGTACGTCAGATACAGGGTGAGGCGCTCACCCGCCTGCAGGGCATTGTGCGTGGGCGGCAGCTGACGCCGGATTCGCTACTGTAAGTTATCGGCCCCACTGCTGGCGAGTTTGCCCTGACGCGCCTCGCGCAGCGCATTGCCGAGCTCAATGACCGACATCGCATAGGCTGCCGACCGGTTGTAGCGGGTAATGACATAGTAGTTGTTCAGGCCCAGCCAGCTTTGCGTCGGTGCGTGTGGTGAGCTCAGCAACACCAACGTGGCCAGCGTGTCATCCGCTAACCGGGCGTTAAAATCAAAACCCGCTTCCCGGTATTGCGCAAGCGGGATACCGGGTTTGACATCGACCTTTTCAAACGCTGGCGATAGTGGCTGCGGCACGCTTGTCGGAATGACCGCAATGTCACCCTGGCGCCAGCCATGCGATTTCAGAAAGTTCGCCACACTACCGATGGCATCCGTCGGGCTGTGGGTGAGGTCGACCTTGCCGTCGCCGTCATAATCGACACCCCAGCGACGCTGGCTGCTCGGCATGAACTGCGGAATGCCCATGGCGCCCGCGAACGAACCGCGTGTCGTCGCCAGATCCATGGCATTGTCGCGCGCCAGCAGCAGATATTGTTCAAGCTCCGCCTGAAAGAAGTCGCGTCGCCGCTCGCCGTAGAAGCCGATGCTGGCCAGTGCGTTCAGAACATTGAAATTGCCCATGTTGCGGCCATACTCGGTTTCAACCCCGATGATCGCGACAATAATTTCCGGCGGTACACCATATTCACGCGCGGCTTTATCCAGCGTATCAGCATGCGCATCCCAGAACTGCAGGCCGCGATTGATGCGGCGGCTGTTCACAAAGCGCTCGCGGTAGGCTTGCCAGTTGGGCGTGAGCTGTGCGGGGGCCGGCGCCATGATGCGAATCACCCGCAGATCGGGGCGCTGGTTCTCAAAGGAGGCCGTCAGCGTACCCTGGTCGAAGCCGTGCCGTTCGCTCATTTGCCGGATAAAGTCGAGAATCTCGGCATTTTCGATCATGGCCGGTTGGGCTGTTTTTACAAGGGTCGGCGGTTTGGGGCGTGCCTCGGCAGGGCTGTGGAACAGCATCAGGCTCAGCAGCAGCGTGGCGCCATAGCGGGTCAAAGGTCTCATGCTGCTATTTTTTCACAGATGGCCGTTTTATTGGGATGCTTGAACCCATGCCGGAATGGGCAGATAATCAAATAAAGAATAAAAAATGTGTTGAAAGCATGCGACGGCATGGGGAGGAGGCTTGGCCTCCGATTTGAGGGAGTACGGGTTTTATGAGCACGGCGTTCATTACGCATTCGGATTGTCTGAAACACGACATGGGTGATCTGCACCCGGAAGCACCGGCCCGCCTGACCGCGATTCAGGACCATCTGATCGCACAGGGCATTGATATGTATTTCGCGCACCACGAGGCGCCGCTGGCGACCTTGGAGCAGTTGATGTTGGTGCACCCGGCCTCGCACGTCAAAAAGATCAAGGACACCGCGCCGTCCTTCGGGATTGCGCACCTGGATCCGGATACCGCGATGAACCCGTTCACCTGGCAGGCGGCGCTCCGCTCGGCCGGCGCCGGTATTCTGGCTGTGGATATGCTCATGGATAAAAAGGCTGAAAATGCCTTTTGCGCCGTGCGCCCGCCCGGCCACCATTGTGAACGCGAAACGGCCATGGGTTTCTGTTTCTTCAATAACATCAGTATCGCAGCGCATTACGCCCTGGAGCACCACAAACTGGAGCGCGTCGCGATCATTGATTTTGACGTTCACCATGGTAACGGCACCGAAGACATCTGCGCCGGCGACGACCGAATTCTCATGTGCAGTATTTTCCAGCATCCGTTCTATCCCTACTCGGGCACGGACAAACCGGCGGCCAACATGGTTAACGTACCACTGCCCGGCGGTTCGGGCAGCGAAGAGCTGCAGCAGGCCGTGCTGGAATCCTGGATTCCCCGTCTTGAAGAGTTCAAGCCCCAGATGATCTTCATTTCAGCCGGTTTTGATGCGCACTATGAAGATGATATGGGTGGTATGAAACTCTTTGAAAAGGATTACGCCTGGGTCACCACCCAGTTGCGCGGCGTGGCGGCTCGCCATGCTCAGAACCGCATCGTCTCGATGCTGGAAGGCGGTTACGTGATGTCCGCACTGGCGCGTAGCGTGGCGGCACACTTACGGGCGCTCGCCGAAATCTGATTTCAGCTAGAATAACGAGGTTTATTACCCCACTTTCAAGGATAGATCTCAGATGATCACCGGTTCGATTGTTGCCATTGTCACCCCGATGCATGCCGATGGCCGGCTGGATATGGAAGCCTTCAGAAATCTGGTGGATTTTCACATCCGCGAAAAAACCGACGCCATCGTCGTGGTGGGAACGACCGGCGAATCGCCAACGGTGGATGTGGAAGAGCACTGCCAACTGATCGAAGCTGCCGTCAAGCATTCGGGTGGGCGCATTCCGATCATTGCCGGTACGGGCGCCAACTCCACCAAGGAAGCCATCTACCTGCACCAGCGCGCCAAGGATGCCGGCGCCGATGCGGGTCTGTCCGTGGTGCCGTATTACAACAAACCGACTCAGGAAGGGCTCTACGAGCACTTCCGCAGCATCGCCGAAGCCGTCGATCTGCCCGTCATTTTGTACAATGTGCCAGGCCGCACGGTGGCCGATATGAGCAACGACACCATTCTGCGTCTGGCTCAGGTGCCCGGTATTATCGGCGTCAAAGACGCGACGGGTAACATTGATCGGGCCTTCGATCTGATCGAACGGGCGCCCGAGGGTTTTGCCTTGTACTCGGGCGATGACATGACCTGCATGGCCACCATCCTGATGGGCTATCACGGTAATATTTCCGTCACGGCCAATGTCGCACCGCGCGCCATGCACGACCTGTGTGCTGCGGCCGCTGCGGGCGATGCCCGTGAAGCCGTGCGTATCAACCGCCCTCTGATCGGCCTGCATCGCCATCTGTTCTGTGAAGCGAACCCGATTCCCGTCAAATGGGCGGTGGCAGAAATGGGGTTGATGTCTCATGGTTTGCGCTCACCATTGACCCATCTGGCGCCGCCGTTCCATGAACGTGTGCGTGCCGCCATGCAACAGGCAGGGATTTGATACCGATGAGAAACCAGTTGGATAGCATGGTGCGTGTCAGTATCGTGGCGTTGGTTGCCTTAGTGGCGGGTTGTTCGCTGATGCCGGACAGCAAAAAAATTGATTACGGTACGGCTGCCAAGGCGCCCCCGCTGGATATTCCGCCGGATCTGACCCGGCCGAGCAACACCACGCAGTATTCGGCACCCAATGTCGCAACCACGGGAACCGCGATTTTCTCGCAAGTGAACGCCAAGAATCAGGTGGCGAAGAACCAGAAAACCGATGAAAGCATCCTGCCCGAAGGTTCGCGGGGTGTCGCCCGTATAGAGCGTCAGGGCAATCAGCGCTGGCTGGTCGTCTCGGTGCCCGAAGACAAAGCCTGGAACGTGACCAAGGCGTTCTGGCAGGAGAATGGCTTCGTCATCAAAAAAGAGGATGCGCAGACCGGGGTGATGGAAACGGATTGGGCGGAAAACCGCGCCAACATTCCGACCGACTCGATCCGCGGCTTTCTGGGCAAGGCGCTCGGCACGCTGTACTCCACGCCTGAGCGCGATATGTACCGAACACGCCTGGAAAAAGGGAGCAAACCGGGTGTGACCGAAATTTTCATCAGCCATCGCGGCATGGTGGAGGTCTATATCAACGAAGGCAAGGACCAGACCCGCTGGCAACCGCGTGATGCCGATCCGACGCTGGAAGCCGAAATGCTGCGTCGCCTGATGTTCAAATTCGACGGGGTCAGCACCGAAGAGGCCAAGCAACTCGCCGCCAAACAGTCTGACGTGCCAAAGTCGCAGGACAAAGCACGTATGGCGACCGCACCGGACGGCGGCGCCATGCTGGTACTGGATGATTCCTTTGATCGTAGCTGGCGCCGGGTCGGCTTGGCGCTGGATCGCGTTGGCTTCACCGTCGAAGACCGTGAGCGCGCCAGCGGCCTGTATTACGTGCGTTACGTGGATTCGGACGAAAAGGGTGTGCAGGAGAAGAAAGAAGGCTTCTGGTCCAAACTGGCGTTCTGGAGTAGCAAGGACGACAAGGTACCGACCAAGGTGCAGTACCGCATCAGCGTGCGCGAACAGCAACCAGGTGGTCCGACGGGCATCGTTGTTCTGGCGCCGGGTGATACAGGCGCTGCGGACGTATCGCCTGTCGCCCGCCAGATTCTGGAACTGCTTCTGCAACAACTGCGGTGATCCGGTTTACCTCCCTGGGTAGCGGGAGCGAAGGCAATGCGTTACTGATCGAGGCGGGCGGCGTGCGTGGCACGCGCCTCCTCATCGACTGCGGTTTGCCGGTGCGCCAGGCGCTGGCCCGTATCGAAGCGCGCGGCGTTGACCCGATGGGGCTCGATGCCATTCTGGTCACTCATGAACACGGAGACCATGTGGGCGGCGTTATGGCGCTGGCGCGTAAAACCGGTGCCACCGTCTGCCTGACACGCGGCACCCACGCTGCCGTCCACATGCGAACGGCGGACGCCTGCAAAGGCGTCGCGTTGCGCCTCATCGATAGCCATCTGCCGTTTGAATTGGGCTGTGTCGAAATCCAGCCTTTTCCTGTACCGCACGATGCCCGCGAGCCGGTTCAGTATGTCGTCGAGTATGGACCGTTGCGCCTCGGGGTTCTCACGGATCTGGGCATGTTGACCCCACATGTCGAGCGCTCCCTGCAGGCGTGCGATGGTCTGGTGCTGGAATTCAATCACGATCCCGACTTGCTGGCGGGTTCATCGTATCCGGACAGCCTGAAACAGCGGATTGCCGGACGCTATGGGCACCTCTGTAACCGGGAGGCAGCGGGCTTTCTGGGGCGACTGAATCTCGAGCGCCTGCAGCATATCGTCGCCGCGCATCTCTCGCGCAGTAATAATTCGTCGGATCATGTACTCGCCGCTGTACGCGAAGTGTTGATCGATGTGCCGCACTCCTTCTATGTGGCCACTCAGGAAGACGGGTTCGACTGGTTGACGCTGACTGCAGCCGCCTGAAAAATCGCTGGCATGAAAAAACCGGCCCGAAGGCCGGTTTTCTTTTTGCAACCGCCGAAGCGGTTCCAAGTTCGCAAAAATGCGATTACTTGGCAGCCGGAGCCGGAGCAGCAGCCGGGGCGGCCGGAGCAGCCGGGGCGGCGGCAGGGGCAGCCGGAGCGGCCGGAGCAGCAGCAGCCGGAGCCGGAGCAGCAGCCGGGGCGGCCGGAGCAGCAGCCGGAGCTTCTTTTTTGCCACAGGCGGTAACAGCGATAGCGAGCAGAGCAGCGACGA
>JBLIZO010000060.1:0-20778 GCA_048859965.1 Fluviibacter sp. | reverse complement strand
AGCGCCTGCCAGGTCGTCGCCTTAGGCTTGGTTTGCCGAAAGATAGGTGTCGGCATCCATGAGGTCGTCGTATTCCGCCGGGTTGCTTGGCTGAATCCTGAACAGCCAGGTGGCGTAGGCGTCTTCATTGATCGTTTCCGGTGCATCGGCGGCCGCATCGTTGACGGCGATGATCTTGCCACTGATCGGTGCGAAAACATCCGACGCGGTTTTAACCGATTCCACGACGGCGACCTGTTCGTTCGCTGTGACCTCGCTACCGATTTCGGGGAGTTGGACAAAGACCAGATCCCCGAGCGTTTCCTGTGCGTAATCGGTGATGCCGACGACGATGGTGCCATCAGCTTCGGGGAGAGCCCACTGGTGCTCGGCGGAGTATTTACGATCGTTGGGGGCTTGGGACATCCGTGTTTCCTCTGGGGTTTCTTGGGGTTTAGGCAGGAAGGTCTTTGAAGCGCATCGATAGATCGATGGCGCGTATATCTTTGGTCAGGCCGCCGATCGAAATGCGATCGACACCGGTTTCGGCAATCGCCCGTACGGTGTCAAGGCTGACGCCACCGGAAGCTTCCAACTTGGCATCTACGCCGGTCTTGGCAGTCCAGGCATCGCGATGGGCAACGCCCTCACGCATCATGGCCAGGTCAAAATTGTCGAGCAGCAGAAAGTCGGCACCGGCCGCTAATGCTTCGTCCAGTTCGGCAATCGATTCCACTTCGACCTGGATAAAACGGCAGCGGTCTTTGTGTGCGACAGCGACAGCCTGTGCCGCCTTGACGGCGGGTGTAATGCCACCGGCGGCCAGGATGTGGTTTTCTTTGATCAGAATGGCATCCCACAGGGCGAGGCGATGATTGCCGCCGCCGCCAACGCGCACGGCGTATTTCTGGGCGAAGCGCAGACCGGGAATCGTCTTGCGGGTATCGACGATCTGCGCTTTCGTTCCGGCAATCGTGGTCACGAAGGTCGCGGCGCGTGTGGCGACACCGGACAGCAATTGCAGGAAATTGAGTGCGGCGCGTTCTCCGGAGAGCAATGCGCGCGCTGCGCCCTGTAATTCGCAAAGCAGCGTATCCGGTCCGACATGCTGGCCTTCGCTGACGTGCCAGGTGATTTTGATCGTCGGGTCAATCTCGGCGAAGCAGCGGTTGAACCAGTCAATGCCGCATACGACCGCAGGTTCGCGCACGATCACGGTGGCGATACTGTGGTTGGCTATGGGGACCAGTTCGGCCGTCAGGTCGCCTGCGCCGATGTCTTCGGTCAAAGCGGCTTCAACATTGCGGGCGATTTCGGCGTCCAGATTCAAGGGGAATTCGAGTCGTGTCGTGCGGGTGGTCATGATGTCAGAAGATCAGATCAGCGAGTTAAGCAATGAACGTGCGGCGAGAATGACTTCGCTGGCGGTGAGGCCGAGTGGGCCGATTTTGTGTGCACCCCCGGATTCGACGCAGGCATCGGCGGCGGCGCCATGGAGCCAGGCAGCCGCGCAGAGTGCCTGTACCGGCGCCATGCCCTGTGCCAGCAGGGCGGTTGTGATGCCGGTCAGCACATCGCCCATACCGGCGCTGGCCATGCCCGGGTTGCCGGTGGTGTTGATCCACCACTGGCCGGCCGACGTGGCGATAATGCTGCCACAGCCTTTGAGCACGACGGTTGCGTTGTAGCGCTCGGCGATCTGTTGAGCGGCGTTGATCCGATCCGCCTCGATGGTGGCGACATCGGTACCGAGCAAGGTTGCGGCTTCTCCCGGATGTGGCGTCAGCAGGGTGGGTTCCGTGCGGCGGGCTACCTGATCGGCAAAAGTCGGGAGCAACGTCAGGGCATCGGCATCCAGCACCAGCGGGCCGGTAAACTCGAGGGCGCTGGCCAGAACGGCGCGGGAAACATCGGAACGCCCCAGGCCGGGTCCGACGCCGAGTGCAGTCAGCGGCGCGTCGCGCAAGCTGGCCGGGTCACGGAACATGATTTCCGGTTGCAGCGGATCGACGGTCAGTGCGCCAGTCTGCGAGTCACCGAGGGCGGCGGCATAGATGCGACCGGCACCGGTGTGTAGTGCGCTGCGCGCTGCCAGCAGCAACGCGCCGGTCATTGAGGGGGCGCCACCAAGCAAGCCGGCGCTGCCCGCGTCGCCTTTGTGCGTGTTGCGGCCGCGCTGGGGCAGGTCGTCTGCCCAGAGTTCGGGGCCGTTCACGGCACCACAATCGGCCGGGTTGGTGAGATCCATGAGTTCGGGCGCGATATCCAGGGTACAGATCTCAACCGCACCGCCATGATCCGGGCCGTCGCCCGTCAGCAGGCCGGGTTTGTTGGCAATGAAGGTTAGCGTATGGGTTGCGATGATGCAGACCGGTTGCGCGACGCCTGTGTCGCCATGCAGACCGGATGGGATGTCCAGTGCGAGCAGCGGGATATCATCAAGCAGGCTCAGCGTGTTGGCGGTTTCGATCCAGTCGGCATAAGGTGCCGCGATCGGTTGATTCAGGCCGATACCGAACAGGCCATCGACGATGAGACTGAACCGATAGTGGGTCTGATCCGGGATATCGGTATGCAGTACGCCGCCGGCCGCGAGAAACGCAGCGTGTGCCGCTTTCGCATCCGCCGGTGTCTGGTCGTTGGCGGGCCGGCCGACGCAGCAGCAGGCGTAGCCCAGTCGCAGGAGTTCGGTGGCGCAGACCAGCGCATCGCCGCCGTTATTGCCGGGCCCCACCAGAATCAGGATCGGGTCGGGGCGGTCGCCCGTCAGCTCACGCACCCATTCGGCAGCTGCCGTACCGGCCCGCTGCATGAGTCCCGGTTGCGGGTTCGCCGCCAGTGCGGCGGCTTCGATGGTGCGTACGCCGTTCACCGTGAGAAGTGGGGCGTCGGTGCGGTACGGGGTTGTTGGTACGGGGCTCTGGGGCATGGCGAATATCCATGTGTCGGCGCTGCGGGTGCCGACCGTCTGCAAAATCCCATTTTATCGCGATGCGGCGATCCGGAGCGGTTTTAAGCGCTGTTTTGACACCGGAAAAGCCGTTTCGGCGTCCGCCGGAGCGTATAATTCACCCTTTGTTTTCCGTCATTTCGCCGGTGCTTATTGGCCGGCCTTCCGGGTTCTGCTCATGTCGTCAGTGATTGCTTTGCGTGGCGCCGCCGCGCTGTCCGAATTCCGTACCCAACGTCTCCTGGAACGATTGAAGACCGCCTGGTCGGCGATCGCCGGGATCGAGAGCGAGTACTTGTACCTCGTCGAACTGTCGGCGCCGCTGGACGCTGCCGAAAGTGAACGCCTGAAAGCCGTGCTGGAATCGACCGGCCCGGCTACGGATGTCGCGGGTGCTTTTATTGTTGCGCCGCGTTTGGGTACCATTTCGCCATGGTCGTCCAAAGCCACCGACATCCTGCGGCACTGCGGTTTGGGCAATGTGGTGCGCGTGGAACGCGTTACCCGCTTCGTGCCCCTTGGTGGCAAGAAAACGCCTTCCGCCAATGAGCGTGCGGCCATGGCTGCGCAGTTACATGATCGCATGATTGAGACCGTGCTCGACAATGTCGCCGCTGCGCATGCGCTGTTTGACCATGTGGCACCGCGTCCGCTGGCAACGGTGGATATTCTGTCGGGTGGTCGCCCGGCACTGGAAGCCGCTAACCGCGATATGGGTCTGGCGCTGTCGGATGACGAAGTCGAATATCTGATGGCCATCTTTAGCGAAGCCGGGCGCAACCCGACTGATGTGGAACTGATGATGTTTGCGCAGGCCAATTCGGAGCACTGTCGCCACAAGATTTTTAATGCGGATTGGATTATCGATGGTGTGACCGAAGCCAAGTCACTGTTCGGCATGATCCGCGATACGCACAATAAAACACCGCAAGGCACCATCGTAGCCTACTCGGATAACGCCGCCATCATGGAAGGTGCCGAAGTCGAGCGCTTCTATCCGGCCGCCGATGGCACCTATGCATTTAACAATGAACTCACGCACTATCTGGCCAAGGTAGAAACGCACAACCACCCCACAGCGATTTCACCGTTCCCGGGTGCGGCAACGGGTTCCGGTGGCGAAATCCGTGATGAAGGCGCGACCGGCCGTGGCTCCAAGCCGAAGGCTGGCCTTTGTGGCTTTACCGTCTCGAATCTGAATCTGCCGGATGCCAAGCAACCTTGGGAGCGTCCGGCCAGCAAGCCGGATCGTATCGCCAGCGCGCTGGATATCATGATCGAATGCCCGATTGGTGCCGCAGCCTTCAATAACGAATTTGGCCGTCCGAATCTGGCCGGCTATTTCCGTACCTACGAACAACCGGTCGGTGACGTCGTGCGCGGTTATCACAAGCCGATCATGATCGCCGGTGGTGTCGGTTCGATCCAGGCCGAACAATCCTTCAAGCAGGAAAGTTTCGAACCGGGTACGCTGTTTGTACAACTCGGCGGTCCGGGCATGCTGATTGGTCTGGGTGGTGGCGCGGCTTCATCCATGGCGTCGGGCAGCAATCAGGCGGATCTGGATTTTGCCTCGGTGCAGCGTGGTAACCCGGAAATCGAACGACGTGCGCAGGAAGTGATCGACCGCTGCTGGCAGATGGGTGCCGACAACCCGATTCTGTCGGCGCACGATGTCGGTGCCGGTGGCCTGTCGAACGCCATGCCGGAGCTGGCGCACTCGGGCGGTGTCGGCGCCCGTTTCGAACTGCGCGCCATCCAGAGCGAAGATCCGGGCATGAGCCCGGCCGAACTGTGGTGTAACGAAGCACAGGAACGTTATGTGCTGGCCATTGCCGCCAAGGATATCGAACGTTTTGCAGCGCTCTGCGAACGTGAGCGCTGTCCCTTTGCCGTCGTCGGTACGGCCACCGCCGAGGGCCACCTGATTGTGAGCGACAGCCTGTTCAACAACCACGCTGTCGATATGTCCATGCACGCCCTGCTGGGCAAACCGCCACGCATGACGCGGGATGTGAAACACGAAGCCGAAGCCGCTGTCGCGCTCGATGCCGATGCCATCGAGCTCAAGGATGCCGCGTATCGCGTGATGCGTCTGCCGACCGTGGCCGATAAGTCTTTCCTGATTACCATCGGTGATCGCAGCGTCGGCGGCTTGACCGCGCGTGACCAGATGGTGGGCCCGTGGCAGGTGCCGGTTGCCGATGTGGCCGTGACGGCGATGGGTTACAACACCCGCCTCGGCGAAGCTTTCGCCATGGGCGAACGCACACCGGTCGCGGTGCTGGATGCACCGGCCTCGGGTCGTATGGCGGTCGGCGAGGCGTTAACCAATCTGGCGGCGGCGCGTATCGCCACGATGGCTGATATCAAACTGTCGGCCAACTGGATGGCGGCCGCCGGGGCGCCCGGTGAGGACGCCCGTCTGTTCGATACCGTGAAGGCGGTGTCAGATCTGTGTCAGGCGCTGGATGTCGCCATTCCGGTCGGTAAGGATTCGCTCTCGATGCGTACGCGTTGGGACGAGAATGGCAAAACCGAAGAGGTGGTGTCGCCGTTGTCGCTGATCGTGACCGCGTTTGCCCGCGTACCGGATATCGCACAAACGCTGACGCCGCTGCTGGACCGCGATGAGGCCGATAGTGAACTGATTCTGATTGATCTGGGCAACGGTAAGAATCGTCTCGGCGGTTCGGCACTGGCCCAGGTGTTCGGTGCCACCGGTGATGATGCGCCGGACGTTGATGATCCGCAGCAACTCAAAGCTTTCTACGCTGCGATCCAGTCGCTCAACGACGATGGTCTGTTGCTGGCATATCACGACCGTTCGGATGGCGGTCTGCTGGCTGCTGCTGCAGAAATGGCGTTTGCCTCCCGTTGTGGTGTCACGATCAACGCCGATATTCTGTGCGTTGATCCGATGGATCAGGATGTGGATTACGACAAGAAGCCGGGTATTCTGCAAGGCCGTCGTAACGAGCGTCTGTTACGCGTGCTGTTCAGCGAAGAGCTGGGTGCGCTGGTCCAGGTGCGTCGTAGCGATCGTGAGGCCGTGATGGCGCGTCTGCGCACGCATGGCCTGTCGCGTTACGCCGAGGTTGTGGGTTACCCGAACCAGACCGACGAGATCCGCGTTTCGCATCTGGGCAAGACGGTGTTGGCCGAACCGCGTGTCGAACTGCAGCGCGCCTGGTCGGAAACCTCGTTCCGTATCCAGTCGCTGCGCGACAACCCGGCCTGTGCACAGGAAGAATATGACCGCATTCTGGATACGAATGATCGCGGTTTGTTTGCGGCGCTGTCCTTTGATCCGTCGGAAAATATTGCCGCGCCGTTTATCGCCAGCGGTGTGCGTCCGCGCGTCGCCATCCTGCGTGAGCAAGGCGTTAACGGCCAGGTCGAAATGGCGGCTGCCTTTGACCGCGCCGGTTTCACGGCGGTTGATGTGCACATGAGCGATTTGCTGACGGGTCGCGTCAGGCTGGAGAACTTCGCCGGTCTCGCCGCTTGTGGTGGTTTCTCCTACGGCGACGTACTCGGCGCCGGTCAGGGCTGGGCGCGTACGATCCGCTTCAACGAACGTTTGCGTGATGGCTTTGCAACATTCTTCAACCGTGCCGATACCTTCGCGCTCGGCGTCTGCAATGGCTGCCAGATGATGAGCACCTTGCAGGATCTGATTCCGGGCGCGGACCATTGGCCGCGTTTCGTACGCAACCTGAGCGAACAGTTCGAAGCCCGTCTGGTCATGGCCGAAGTGCCGAATTCGCCGTCGATCTTCATGGCCGGTATGCACGGCAGCAAGTTGCCGGTCATCGTGTCGCACGGCGAAGGTCGTGCGCAGTTCGCCAATGCGGGCGATCTGGATAAATCGCTGGTGGCGCTGCGCTATATCGACAGCCAGGGTCATGCCACGGAACGTTATCCGTTTAATCCGAACGGTTCGCCGCAAGGCGTTGCCGGCGTCACCACGCCGGATGGCCGCTTCACGGTCATGATGCCGCACCCGGAACGAACTTTCCGCACACTGCAAATGTCGTGGTTCCCCGGCAAATTCGGCGAGACCTGGGGCGAGGATGGTCCCTGGCTGCGTATGTTCCGCAATGCACGTAAATCGCTGGGCTGATAGCTGTTTTATAACTCGTAGGTCAAACGCTTCAAGGGGCAATATGAAAAAGCAGAACCTGTTGAAAACACTGGCAGCCAGTGTCGCAATGGTGGGGGTGCTGAGTGCCCCCATGACGTCGGATGCCTGTACCAGCCTGATTGTCCCGACCACTGACGGCAGCTATGTCTATGGCCGTACCATGGAATTCGGTATTCCGCTGAAATCTGAGATGATGGTGTCGCCCCGCAATTATGAATTCCAGGGGGTTGGTATTGACGGTAAACCCGGTTCCGGACTCAATTGGACAGCCAAGTATGCCGTTGCGGGCCTTAACGCCCTGGGACAGCCGGTGGTGGTTGACGGCATGAACGAAAAGGGCATGACGGGTGGGCTGCTGAATGCCCCCAATACGGCGGTTTATCAAAAGCCTTCAGCGGCTGAATCGAAGAACAGCATTGCCTCCTATCAGATGCTGATGTATGCACTCAGCAACTTTGCGACCGTCGATGAAGCCAGAAAAGGTCTTGCGCAGATTTTCGTGAACAGCTCGACGTTGGGCTCATACAAGGGGGTCGTTCAGGTCAGAATGACGCTGCATGACGCGCAGGGTAAAAGTATCGTTGTCGAGTACCTCGACGGCAAGCTGGTTGTGACGGATAACCCCGTTGGCGTGATGACCAATGACCCGGCTTTCTCCTGGCATCTGCTGAACGTCGGTAACTATGTGAACCTGTCGCCCGTGGAGCATAATGCGCGGACGATTAACGGTCAGAAATTCCTTCCGCCGAGTTCGGGTAGCGGCCTGCATGGTATGCCGGGTGATATGCTGAGCACCAGCCGTTTTATCCGGGCAGTTACCTATGCGTCGTCCGCGCCGCAGGGCGATGCGCAGCAGCAGGTGAATACGGTCTGGCACATTATGGACAACTTCGATATCCCGCCGGGCTCGATCCGGTTGCCGGCGAGCAATCCGTATGGCGGCGGTGCGGGCGGTTATGAGATTACCGAGTGGACAGTCGTCGGTGATGCCCGAAATCTGATGTATTACGTCAGAACCTTTGAGAACCCGTCGCCTCAGGTATTTGATTTGAAGAAGGCGGACTTCAATGCCAAAGAATTGACATTTATCAAGCTCAACACGGTGCCGGCGATTCAGTCGCTCAATTAACTGGCGGTCGGCGATGGGCGGATAAAAAACGGGAGGCCGCAGCCTCCCGTTTTTGTTTTGCTGTGGATCCGGATTACTGGATCTTGGCAGTGGCGCGTTGCTTGCCCAGATACTGCTGGAAGCGCTCGGCCTGGATGGCTTGGGCCAGTTGCGGTTTGATCTGGTCAAACGGCGGCATCGGTTCGGCCGGGCGGCGGTCTTCAACCTGCAGCACGAACCACGCACCGTTGACTTGAATCGGTTGATTGCTGAACTTGCCCTTGCCCAGTTTGTTGGCCGCGTCGGCCAGCGGTTTGGGCAGCGCGTTCGGGTTGCCCCAGCCCAGATCACCGCCACTGGCCTTCAGGCCCGGGTCGTCCGATTGTGCGGCGACATTGGCGAAAGCATCGCCGCCATCCAGTTTGGCAATAGCCGCCTTGGCTTTGGCTTCGCTTTCAAAGCCCATCAGGCGCATTTTGACTTCTTCCTTGGGGGCCATCTGGCTGCGGGCTTTGTAGGCTTCCTGCAGTTCGGCGTCCGAAACCGGGTTCTTGGCCGCAAACACTTCCTCAAAAGCACGGATCAGTACCGACTGCTCGGCAAGCTTCATCTGTGCCTGGATCACCGGGTTCTTGTCCAAACCGGCTTTACGGGCATCCTGAATGATGAGTTCGCGCATGATCAGATTTTCACGGATCGCATTGCGCAGTTCGGGGGTGTCTTTCTGACCCTGAGCAACTTCATTCTGGACAAACAGGTTGGCCAGCGATTGCGGGATGGCGGTGCCATTGACAGTGGCGACCGCATTGCCCGCGGCAAAGGCCGGGGCAGCCGACATCATTGCTGCGGCAACAAGTGTGGTAGCAAGGGTTTTGGAGCGCAGTGCTTTGAAAGTCATGTTTTATTCCGTGGTCGTTGCGCGCTCGATCCATACGACGAGCGCTTAATTGAGCAGCTTAAAGCGTGCAGGGATTCTTGGCTAGTCTTTTTGGGGATTCAGGCCGGTAGAACTTTTTTGAAGGGGCGGACAAAGACGTTTTCAGTATAAACCCCGGCAGCCACATAGGGGTCGTCTGCGGCCCAGGCTTTGGCCGCTTCAAGGCTGGCGAATTCGGCGACGATGGCGCTGCCGGTGAAACCGGCAGCGCCGGGGTCCGGTGAATCAACCGCGGGGAAGGGGCCGGCCAATACGAGGCGGCCTTCAGCCTGCAGCGCTTGCAGGCGGGCCAGATGTTCCGGGCGTACCGACAGACGTTTTTCCAGAGAGTTCGGCGTGTCTTCGCCGACGATCAGATAAAGCATGTTAGTTTCCTTCCTTGGGGAGATGTCTGGCCATGTAGAGCCCTTGGGCCAGAACGAAGAGCAGCATGAGTCCCATGCCGCCAAAAAGCTTGAAACTGACCCAGGTATCCGTATCGAACTGGTACGCGATATAAAGATTCAGTGCGCCCATGGCACCGAAAAAGATGATCCAGGCCACATTCAAGCGCTGCCAGAGCGCGTGCGGCAAGGTGACCTGCTGGCCCATCATGGCCTGGACCAGATTCTTCTTCATGAACTGATTGGAGACGAAAAAGACGATGGCGAACAGCCAGTAGAGAATGGTCGGCTTCCACTTGATGAACGTTTCGTCGCGCAGCCAGATGGTGGCGCCGCCAAAGACAACGATCAGCCCCAGGCTGACCCATTGCATGGGATCGACCTTGCGCGTTTTGAGCCAGGTCCAGGCGATCAGAACGGCGGTAGCAACAATCGCGACACCGGTGGCGACATAGATGTCGGCCAGCTTGAAGGCGGCGAAAAACAGGGCGATGGGCAGGAGGTCAAACAGAATCTTCATGGGGCAGCATCTTACGGGAGGGTGATGGCGGAAGCCAGACTCGTCGGCGTGGCGTTTGGCTCGAAAGGCAGTATGCCCAGACAGGGGGCGTCGATGCGTTGACGCAGAGTGTCGATATTATCGGTTTGCGCCTGGAATGCCGGATCCACCTGGTTGCCGATCCAGCCGGCCAGACGGCAACCTTCCTGTGCCAGTGCGGCTACGGTGAGCAGGGCATGGTTGAGGCAACCCAGGCGCAGGCCGATGACCAGAATGACGGGGATATCGAGGGCGCGAATCACATCGGGTTGCGACAGGGTGTCGGAGAGCGGGGCGTAGAGTCCGCCGACGCCTTCCACCAGAACGACTTCCGCATGTTCGCACGCCGTTTGGTAGCAGGTCAGAATGGGCGACAACGTGATTTCGACGCCAGCATGGCGTGCCGCGATGTGGGGTGATACGGGTTCATCCAGCAACCACGGGTTGATGGTCTCCGTCGTCAGTGTCACATTGCTGGCGCGCATCAGTCGCTGGACATCGTCGTTCCGGCCATCGGCATCCACGCCTGCCGCGACGGGTTTCAGTGCAAGGGCACGGCGCCCGGCCATCACTGCATGGGCGAGCAACGCAGAGGTCGCGTGCGTTTTACCGATTTCGGTATCGGTACCGGTAATGAAGTAGGCCTGGGTCATATCGGTCAGATACGTTGCGCGTGTATCGTCAGCACATGATAGCTGAGTGGTAAGCCATGCGATGTTCTGCGGACTTCATAAGCTTCGATCAGACGCTGGCGGGCAACTCGGCTGATCGGTTCCTGTGCCGATGCGGGCAGACGGTTTGCACCGACACCGCGAATCGAACGGCGTAATGTGGCGAAATCCGGGTGAAAGGTGGTCAATGTATCGCAACGCGCGGTGAT
This sequence comes from Fluviibacter sp., assembly GCA_048859965.1. GTDB lineage: Bacteria > Pseudomonadota > Gammaproteobacteria > Burkholderiales > Rhodocyclaceae > Fluviibacter. Next base: position 9,856 of record JBLIZO010000060.1, on the reverse strand, counting down.
GACATGGAGCGGCGATTGCTGAAATGCGTCCAGCACCTGTGTTTTTTCGGTGGGGGCCAATAGGTGTGCCGAAGGGGTGAGGCCGGCGTCGTATAGCGTGTCCTGCAGTTCATGGAAGGTGTCTGCGGCCAGGGTTGCCAGCCAGAGCTGTGCACCGGGCTTGAGTACACGGGCGGCTTCCGCGATGGCCTGATTCAGGTGGCACCATTGCCAGGCCAGGCTGGAGACATAGAGGTCGATGCTGCTGTTAGCCAACGGCAGGTGCTGCAGGTCGCCGTTAATGCGGCAATGGGCTGTTTCCGGCGGCAAGGTCTGTAACATGGCGGACGCGAAATCCAGGCCCAGCACGGTGGCGGCCGGATAATACGCGGCCAGTTGCGTCAGGCAGTAGCCTGTACCGCAGCCGGCATCGAGCAGGGTACCGGCGAAGTCGCTGGGCAGTTCAGCGTGTAACTCGCGGACAAGTTGTTCGGCGACCTGCCGCTGCAATCGTGCGGTCGCCGCGTAGGATGTGGCGGCACGGTTGAAACTCTGACGGATCGGGTTGTCGCTGCTCATAGCAGCGCCTCTGTCATGGCGATGATCCTGTTAGCCAGGACCGCACCATGCGTGAGTGGTAGCGCATGGCTGGCGCCTCCGATGGGTTGCAGTGTGGCGCCCATGCGGTGTTGCAGCCATTCGGCGGCCGCCAGCGGTACTACCGCATCGTGCGTACCGTGGATCACCAGGCAGGGCATCTTCATGGGCGATGTCGTGGTACGTAGATCGATGTGACGAAGGAGTGTCAGGCCTGCGCCGAGCCGAGCCGGGTCGGTGTCGTTGGCCTGCATCAGGGTGTCGGTCAGGTTGCGATCCCGGCTGGCGCTCTCATCGCCGTGGCGGATCAATAGGGCAAAGCGCTTGAGTAAAGCCATCGGATTTGCAGCCAGGCGCTGGTCAAAATCGTCGAGTAGCGATGCTGGTTGGCCTGAAGACCAACCGGTACGTTGCATGAAACAGGGTGTGCTACTGATCAAGGTGAGCGATGCAACGCGTTCGGGTGCGGTCTGCGCCAGTGCCTGCGCCAGTTCACCGCCCAGCGACCAGCCGATGATGTGCGCGCAGGGTGGGAGCTGCGTCGCCAATGTATTGATAGTCTGCGCGAGCGTTGCCCCCTCGCGTAGCGGGAGTGGCGGCGCCTGAATCCGTTCAGACCGAATGCCATGAGCTTCGAGCGCTGTAATGAGAGGCGCCCAGATGGCGGGCGTAAATCCCCAGCCATGTAGCAAAACGATGGGTGTGACGGGCGCTGTCATGCAATCTGACCAAGGGCGTTGAGCAGGCCAACAATATGCGCGGTCGTATGTGCGGCAGACAACGAAATGCGCAGTCGTGCCGAGCCGGGCGCCACGGTGGGCGGTCGGATCGCCGGTACCCAATAACCCTGCGCCAGCAGGTGCTGCGACATTTTCAGGGTGTGTGCGTTATCGCCGATGACCAGCGCCTGAATCCCCGTGCGGGACGGCAGCAGCTTGAACGGGAGATTGAGGTCTGCGATGCCCTCGCGCAACTGGGCGATATTTTTCTGTAACCGCATGCGCAGTGCGTCGCCTTGCCGGATGCGTTCAATCGAAGCGAGCAAGGCGCCGGCAATCATGGGGCTGGGGCCGGTGGTGTAGATATAGCTGCGAGCGCGTTGGATCAGCCACTCGATCACGTTGCGTTGGCCCGCGACGAAAGCGCCGGAAACGCCAGCGGCTTTGCCCAGCGTGCCGATCATGATGAGGTTGGGGTGTGGCGGCAGACCGGCATCGGCAATGCTGCCGCGGCCTTGCGGACCCAGGACACCGAGGCCGTGTGCATCATCCACGATCAGCCAGGCATCGTATCGTTCGGCAAGCTCGAGGAGCCTGGCGAGTGGCGCTTCGTCGCCGTCCATGCTGAAAACGCTGTCGGTAACGATCAGCCGCGTGCCGTCGGCAGCAACCGGCGTACTGTCCAGTTTGTGTTTCAGATCATCGACATCGGTATGCTGATAGCGCACATGTTGTGCGCGCGACAGCAATGCACCGTCGATCAGCGAAGCATGGTTCACGCGGTCGGCGAAGATCACGTCATGCCGATCAGCCAGTGCCGTGAGGACGCCGAGGTTAGCCTGAAAGCCGGATGGAAAAAAGAGCGCTGCCTCTCGTTGTGCGAACTCGGCCAGCCGCTGCTCCAGTTCATCAAAAATGCCCAGGCGACCGCTGACCAGTTGCGAGGCGCCCGCACCGACTCCCCACGCTTCAATAGCAGCGATAGCGCCGGTTTTGAGCGCAGGGTCGTTAGCCAGTCCCAGATAATCGTTGCTGGCGAAGGCAACGAAGGTGCGGCCCTCCAGCACCATCTCCGGCCCACAGGGGTTCTCCGGTGTGCGCCGCAGCCGTTTCAGATGCGCGGCGTCAATTTTTGCCAGTTCGTGGTCGAGATCGTGTGGGCTCATGGTGCGATATTGAGCGTATCGTTCAGCGCGGCCAGCGCCTGCGCAGCCATCCAGTCAGCCTCGGATTCGCTTAATACATAAGGCGGCATCAGATACAGCGTGTTGCCAATGGGGCGCATGAGCAGCCCGCGCTGCAGCGCATGGGTAAAGAAGCGACGGCTGAAATCCGGTTGATCGGTGTTCACATCGGCTGCCCAGATCATGCCGCGATGACGAAAGTGCTGGATACGATCATCGTCCGCAAGCGGTTGCAGGGCGTGCGTGATCCGGGTGCTGAGTGCGTGATTCGCATGGAGCACGTCGTCGGACTCAAAAATGTCCAGTGTCGCCAGCGCAGCGCGACAGGCCAGTGGATTGCCGGTATAGGAATGCGAATGCAGAAAACCGCGGCGTGTGTCGTCGTGCCAGAAACTCTGAAAAATCGCATCGGTACTGAGTACGACCGATAGTGGCAGATAGCCACCCGTAATTCCTTTGGAAAGACACAGCAAATCCGGGCGAATGCCGGCTTGCTCGTGCGCGAAGAAACTACCCGTGCGGCCAAAGCCGACAGCGATTTCGTCACAGATCAGATGCACCGCGTGCTCGTCACATAGGGCACGCACGCGTTTCAGATACTGCGGATCATGCATCGCCATACCCGTCGCACATTGCACGAGCGGCTCGACGATGATGGCGGCGATTTTTCCGGCGCGGTCGTCCAATAACTGCGCCAGTGCATCGGCGGCGCGGTTGGCGACATCGATCGCCGTCTCACCGGGTTCGGCCAAGCGGGCATCCGGCGAGGGTGCCAGATGCACGTGCTCATTGCGCACGAGCGGCGCGTAGGCGTCGCGGAACAGCGGGATGTCGGTGACGGATAATGCGCCGACCGTTTCCCCGTGATAGCTGCCTGCCAGGCAGACGAATTCGCGCTTCTCGTTACGTCCGGCGTTCTGCCAGGCGTGGAATGACATTTTGAGCGCAATTTCGGTGGCACTGGCGCCATCCGAGGCGAAGAAGGCATGGCCTAACGTGCCATCGGTTTTACCCGACAGACGTTCGGCCAGCTCAATGGCTGGCGCGTGCGTGAAGCCTGCCAGCATGACATGTTCGAGCTTGCTGAGCTGGTCGGCGATGGCCGCGTTGATACGCGGGTTACCGTGTCCGAACAGATTGACCCACCAGGAGCTGATGCCGTCCAGAATGCGCTTCCCTTCGAAGTCTTCCAGCCAGACGCCGTCGGCGCGCGCCACGGGCACCAGTGGCAACGCCGGGTGCTGCTTCATCTGCGTACAGGGGTGCCATACCGAGGCAAGGCTGCGTTGCAGCCAGGCATTATTGGAAGCGGCAGTCATCTCAGTGCAGCGTACTCGGTTGTGCGGTCACGGATTCCGGCATTTCCAGATGGGCGAGTTCGCCGTCGGCATTGGCGTACATCGGGCCGCCGCAATCCTCACAGAACTCCATGGGGAAACGGTGTTCGTGTGTCACGATGTCGGTCACACCGGCCTGCCGCAGTACTTGTTCGATTTCGGCGACCATGTCGGTTTGTTCGTCTTCGACGCCCAATAGTGGCCAGACGACGCCATGATAGAGGGCATCGTCGTTGCGCGGGCCGAGCGCGATACGGAACTCTTCCAGACGCTGAGCATGGAATGGGCCAATGACGGCGCGTTGCTTTTCAGGGGGGAGATCGATGACTTCGCTGAGGAAATTGACGCAGGCCTGAATCGAATAGGGGCGCGATGCGCGGTCAGCCGCCGCGCAGGCGGCATGAAAGGCGTCTGGCAGCAGCGCCGAGACGCGACAGCCGGCGAGGAGGGGTTCCAGCGTCGGTAAACAGGTATTGGCCCACAGACGCTCGATGTCTGCACGGTCGTTGGTTTGCGTGTTGCCGTTAGCGACGCGGGCTTCCTGCCAGCGGAAAAATGCCTCACCCTTGGGGACGGCTACAGCGGCTATCAGATAACGGGTGTCTGACAGAAAGCGGTTGGTTTCTTCGCGCGCCTGTTCGTGCAGTGGCGCCGCAGCGCTCTGCGTCAGCGCATCGCCGAGGCCGCGTGTAAGTTGCGCCAATTGAGTGAACTCACGCGGAATTTGATCCGGCCCCACCAGCATGCCTAATACGGATAAACGGGCATGACGCGTCAGTACCGTATTTCTCAACAGTTCAGCCAGGACCTGTTGATCCCTGGTGGACAAGACAGGCGCCGGAATTGCGTAACGTGACCAGGCTAAAAACGGGCAGGCGATGAGCAGCACGTCGTGGGGGGCGCCATCGATGATTGTCGTTGTGGATTCGACCGTCGATTCAATCGTGTCCATTAAGGCGTCGTGTGCGATCGGTTCGCTGTCACCCAATCGGTTGAGCACCGTATTCAGCGATTCGTTGTCGCTATCAGCCAATAATTGTTCGACCAGAACCTGCAGTCGGCCATGCCAGTAGGTGCGTTCAATACGACTGCCTGCTTGGGCAAGGCCGGTTGCCAGCCAACTGAGTTGTGCCATCTCGCGTGACAGGCGAGGGCGGGATCCATAGGGTGGGCGCTTCATGTCCGCATTTTACCAAGCTGGGCCGCTCACAGCGCGTTGATCGCCTCAGATTCGCCGTATTGCGGCGCCGTTGGTAACATAAGCTTCCGTTTTCCGCAGGTAAGCCGATCATGTTGTTTCTATTGTCACCCGCAAAATCATTGGATTTTGAACCGGTTTCCAAGGATGTGCCGCATACCCAGCCCCGATTTTTGGCGCAGGCCGAACCGTTGATCAAGATTCTGCGCCAGCAGTCGCCGGCGCAGATTGCTGAATTGATGTCGCTGAGCGACAAATTGGCGGTGCTGAACGTCACGCGCTACGCCGACTGGTCGCCCGAACACACGGCGCCCGAGGCCAAGCAGGCCATTCTGGCTTTTAACGGTGATGTCTATGAGGGGCTGGATGCACCGAGCTTAAACAAGAAACAATTGGCCTATGTGCAGGATCATGTGCGTGTACTGTCCGGCCTGTACGGCGTATTACGCCCATTAGACCTGATGCGTCCCTACCGTCTGGAAATGGGCACCAAGCTGGCCAATCCGGCCGGCAAGGATCTGTATGCCTGGTGGCGCGAGCGTAATACCGCCTGTGTGCTGGATGACCTTAAGGCGGCTGGTCAACCGCTCGTCAACACCGCTTCGGACGAGTACTTCAAATCGGTGGATCGCAAGGCGTTGGAGAAGGCGGGCGTCACGATCATCGACACCGTGTTTGAAGACTGGAAAGACGGCAAGTTCAAGATCATCAGCTTCTACGCCAAGCGCGCCCGGGGTCTGTTCGTGCGGGCGGCTGCCGAAGGTGGCTGGAAAACCGCCGAGGATCTGCAGAAATTCGATGCCGAAGGTTATGAATACACCCCCGCCGCATCGACGGAACAGAAGCGGGTGTTTCGTCGACGTCAGGCCTGAGGCCGATGATGCACGGGGTTCCCGGCCATGAGCCGCAGCAACGCCTGTTCCGGCGGCAGAATCGCAAAGGGGCAGGGGCGTTGCCGTGCCTTCGCCAACTTGAGTACCAGATTGTCGCGGCTGATCAGCATATCGGCCTTGCCGACCTGCGCCAGCTCCAGAAACATTTGATCATCCGGATCCCGGCATTTGGGCAGGGGGAGCGGCATGGGGTGGGTAGGGCAGGCGACCAGCGTGACATGTGCGCGGTAAGTGTCGAACAGCGTGCGGCGACCGGCGTCATCCAGGCGGAACTGTTTGTATCCGGTCACCCGTGCCAGTTCGGCCAGGGTGCGCGCATCGGCCAGACAAACTACCGCACCGGTTTCAATGGCCGTCAGCAGCGGCGCCAGCGGCGGTGCCCGGAAGTGCAACAAATCCATGACCACATTGGTATCCAGCACCAGGCGTGGCAGTGGCGGCATGATGGGCGCTGAGGTCATGGCCGATAGAAACCCATCAACGCAGTCGGTCTGCGAACATTGCGGCGCCTGTTGTGCCAGCTACCGCGTGGATTTTCATCCGTCTGAGCTTGCCCAAACGGTCGGTGGGGCTGGCGTGCCGGCTGAGATGGCGATAGCGCTGACCCCTAAGCTCATGCGCATGAAAGGCACCGATGACGCCGCGCCGCGTTGTGTCGCCCTGCAGGGAGAGATCGGCTGCCAGGTTGGCTGCCGCATTTATGCACACCGACCATCGCCCTGTCATGAATTCAACCCCTGGGCAACCCTGGGTATCGCCGATCAGGCTTGTGATCGGGCGCGTCTGCGTCACGGGTTGCGACCGCTGTCTGAAGCGCAGAACGATACGGGGACGGGAAACGGGGGAAGGCAAGTTCAAGCCGGGTCCGTTAAACCAGTTTGAGCAGATCGGCGTAGGCCGTTTCAAACTGGGTGAGTCCGGCAACCTGCAGGTCGTGGCCGACCTGCTCCAGATCAATGCCCAAAGCGCTGACCGCCGCCAGTTGCGCATGAGCCGCGGCGATATCCTGGTCCAACGTGCGTGTGGCTTGGCCATGGTCACAAAAGGCTGCGAGGGTGGCGTCCGGTACGGTATTGACGGTCTGTGCGCCGATCAACGCATCGACATACAGCGTATCCGGGTATGCCGGGTTTTTGACCGAGGTCGACGCCCAGAGCAACCATTGCGGCTTGGCGCCCAACGCGATCAGGTCAGCCATGCTCTCGGTCAGATCGCCCTGCCATTGTTCGTACGCCGTCTTGCACAAGGCGATTGCCGTCTTGCCCTGGAGCTCAACCGGTAATTTCGGGTCAACGGTGTTGTCGGTGCGGCTCACAAAGAAGCTGGCGACCGAGGCCACGTCGCTGATGCGTTCTGGCGTACCCATCTGCTGGCAGTGCGCTGCCCAGCGGCGTAAACCCGCTTGGTGCGCCGCTTGCACTGCATGCAGTTGGTCCTGCGAGAAAATGAGCGTCACATTCACATTGATACCGCGCCCGATGACCTCGCTGATGGCCATGCAACCGGCAGGCGTCGCCGGGATCTTGATCATGACGTTGGGGCGGTTAATGGTTTTCCAGAGACGGGCCGCTGCATCAATGGTCCCCTCGGCATCGTGCGCCAGGCGGGGCGAGACCTCGAAGCTGACATAACCCTGAGCACCGTCGGTGGCGTCCCAGAGGGGGCGAAACAGGTCGCAGGCCGCCTGGATATCCGGCAGTACCACCGTTTCAAAACGTACCTCCGGGTCGGTCTCGGTGGCCCGGGCGGCGGCAATCGCCGGTGCATACGCTGAATCTTTGCTCAATGCCTGCTGGAAGATTGCCGGATTCGAGGTTAAGCCAGCCACGGCGTGTTCGTGAATCCACCCCGCCAGGCTGCCGCTTTCAATCAGGGCCCGGGAGAGGGTGTCCAGCCAAATCTGTTGCCCCAGTCGGGCCGTGGCCGCAATCGGGCTCTCGGTCTGGATGCGTGCCGGGGTACTTGGTGAATTCATGATGGGTTAACCCTTGTTCAGACGGGGCGCGGTCGGCCGGTCAGCTTCATGTAAGACTAAAGGCGTAATTATTGCGTAATTACAGCGTCAGTCCCAAACGCATCGTGTTTGATGGCGTGGGTGGATGTTGTGTGAAAGCAGTCCGATTTTTATCATAAAAAACGGGCGCAGCTACGGTTGTGCCTGGAAATGCATGCCAGAGGAGGCGCGTCACTATGGGTAAGTATCAGGATTTCCACAAGCGTTCCATCGAGAACCGTGATGATTTCTGGGCTGAGCAAGCCAAACTGGTTGAATGGCAGGAGCCGTTTACCCAGGTCTGTGATTATTCGCGCCCCCCTTTCGTCAAATGGTTCGTGAACGGCAAGACCAATCTCTGCTACAACGCCGTTGATCGCCACGCCGCCAAGCGCCCGAATGATAAGGCGCTGATTTTTGTTTCGACGGAAACCAACGAAGAAAAGATTTACACCTGGGCCGAGTTCCAGCGTGAAATCGAACGCATGGCCGCTATTCTGCAAAGCCAGGGCGTGGGTGAGGGTGATCGCGTCCTGATCTACATGCCGATGATTCCGGAAGCGCTGTTCGCCATGCTGGCAACCGTGCGTATCGGTGCCATCCACTCCGTCGTGTTTGGTGGTTTCGCCGCCGGTTCGCTGGCGACCCGTATCGACGATGCCAAGCCGAAAGTCATGGTGACGTCAGACGCCGGTATGCGTAACGGTAAGCCGGTGCCGTACAAACACCTCGTGGACGAAGCACTGAGCCTGGCCGAGTTTCCGCCCGCCAAAGTGGTGATCGTGGATCGTGGCCTGGACAAAGGCTTTCCGCGCGTTGCCGGTCGTGACGTCGATTACGCCGAACTGCGTGCGCAGCACATGGATGCGCAAGTACCCTGTGTCTGGGTCGAATCGTCGCACCCCTCATACATTCTTTATACCTCGGGTACCACCGGCAAGCCGAAAGGTGTGCAGCGTGATACCGGCGGTTACCTCGTCGCGCTGGCCGCTTCGATGCAGCACATCTATCAGGGCGGCGCAGGTGAAACCTTCTTCTCGACCTCGGACATCGGTTGGGTCGTCGGTCACTCGTACATTGTGTATGGTCCGCTGATCGCCGGTATGGCCACTGTGGTGTACGAAGGTACCCCGCTGCGCCCGGACCCGGCCATCTGGTGGGAAATCGTCGAGAAGTACAAGGTCAACGTCATGTTCTCGGCCCCGACTGCTGCGCGCGTGCTGAAGAAGCAGGACCCGGCCTACATGAAGAAGCATGACCTCTCCAGCCTGAAGCACATCTTCATGGCTGGCGAACCGCTTGACGAACCGACGCATGAATGGTTCATGGGCGAGTTGAACAAGCCGGTCATTGATAACTACTGGCAGACCGAAACCGGCTGGCCGATGATCGCCGCCGTCCCGGGCGTCGAAAAGACCCCGATCAAATACGGTTCGCCGTCGTTCCCGGTCTACGGCTACGACCTGCGTATTTTCCGTGAAGACGGCACCGAATGCGGTCCGAACGAAAAGGGTATCGCCGCCGTCGTGCCGCCGCTGCCGCCGGGCTGCCTGTCTACCGTCTGGGGTCAGGATGAGCGTTTCGTCAGCACCTATTTCAGCCTGTTCAAGGACCCGCTGGTCTATTCGTCGTACGACTGGGCCATCAAGGATGATAACGGTTACTTCACCATCCTCGGCCGTACCGATGACGTGATCAACGTCGCCGGTCACCGCCTGGGCACCCGTGAAATCGAAGAGGCGGTTCAGAACCACGCCGCTATCGCCGAAGTGGCCGTCGTTGGCGTCGAAGACAAGCTCAAGGGGCAGGTGCCCATCGCTTTCGCCGTGGTCAAGAACGCCGACAGTGTTTCCACGCCGGAAAAGGTGCAGGCATTGGAGAAGGAAGTCATGGGCACCGTCGATGGCATTCTCGGCGCCATTGCGCGTCCGTGCCGTGTCTACTTCGTCACTGCTT
>JBLIZO010000059.1:0-30887 GCA_048859965.1 Fluviibacter sp. | reverse complement strand
TCTTCATCAATATAGACGGTTTCGCCATCGGGCTGTACGTCGCGGATGTCGCTCTCGGTATGCACGGGCAACGCGGGCGGCATGGCGTCGAGCGCATCCTGGATCGCGAAGATCAGCGGTTTGGTGCCGTCGCCGGTAATGGCGGCGATACTGAAATGACGATCGGCTTTGCCACCGGCTTTCTTGAACTTCTTCAGAAAGTCGTCGATGCGTTTCTGGCGTTCGTCTTCGGGGATCAGATCGAGCTTGTTCAGGATGAGCCAGCGTGGCTTTTCAGCCAGTGTGGGATCGTACTTTTCCAGTTCAGCGGCAATCGCAATGGCGTCGTGCACCGGATCGGCTTCCGGATCGAAGGGCGCCAGATCGACGAGATGCATGATCAGGCGCGTACGTGCCAGATGGCGCAGAAAACGGTGGCCGAGACCGGCGCCTTCAGCCGCGCCTTCGATGACGCCGGGAATATCGGCAATGACGAAGCTGCGGTTTTCATCAGTGCGCACCACGCCCAGATTCGGGTGCAGCGTGGTGAAGGGGTAGTCGGCGACCTTGGGTTTCGCGGCCGAAACCGAACGGATGAAGGTGCTCTTGCCGGCGTTAGGCAGGCCGAGCAGACCGACGTCGGCCAGGACCTTGAGCTCCAGCTTGAGCATGCGTTCTTCGCCGGGGGTGCCGCGCGTGAACTGACGGGGCGCGCGGTTGACGCTGGATTTGAAGTGGATGTTGCCGAGACCGCCTTTGCCGCCCTGGGCGACCAGCACTTTTTTGCCATCGACGTTGAGGTCATGCAGCACGACACCGGTTTCGTAGTCGGAAATGACGGTGCCGACGGGCATGCGCAGGGTGATGTCGTCAGCGCCGGCCCCGTAGCATTCGGCGCTCATGCCGTTCTGGCCGTTTCGGGCCAGAAACTTGCGGGTGTAGCGGTATTCGACGAGCGTGTTGATGTTGCGATCGGCCACGGCCCACACGCTGCCGCCTTTGCCGCCGTCGCCACCGCTGGGGCCGCCGCGCGGGACATATTTTTCGCGGCGGAATGCGGCGCAGCCGTCGCCGCCTTTACCGGCGATGACTTCGATACGCGCTTCGTCAATGAATTTCATAGCTGCTCCGCTAAAGAAAAAGCCCTACCGGTGAGGATAGGGCTTTTGTGTGCCGGCGGGCAAGGTGCCCGGCCAGACACGAATTACTGTGCCGGCTGAATGACGACGGTGCGGCGCTTTTGCTCGCCTCGTACGGTGAACTTCACCGTGCCGTCGATCAGCGCGAACAGGGTGTGATCCTTGCCCATGCCGACGTTGTCGCCCGGGTGGAACTCGGTACCGCGCTGGCGAACGATGATGTTGCCAGCCTTGACCAGTTGACCGCCGTAGCGCTTGACGCCAAGTCGTTTGGCTTCTGAGTCGCGGCCGTTACGTGAACTACCGCCTGCTTTTTTGTGTGCCATGGTGTGAGGCTCCTTAGCTTGACCGGGTTAGCCTGCGATCGTGTTGATCTGCAGTTCGGTGTAATTCTGACGATGGCCCTGATGCTTCTGGTAGTGCTTGCGACGGCGCATCTTGAAGATGCGGACCTTGTCGTGACGACCCTGGCTCAGAACCGTGGCCGAAACGCTCGCACCTGCCACCAGCGGCGCGCCGATCTTGACGGCCTCGCCTTCGCCGACCATAAGAACCTGGTCGATGGTGATCTGGGTGCCAACTTCTGCCGGTATCTGTTCTACTTTAATTTTTTCGCCAGCGACAACGCGATATTGCTTGCCACCGGTTTTTATGACCGCGTACATGTTGGACTCCAAAGGGATATTGCAAAGAACTCGCAAGTTTACGTAAAAAATCCTTTGTTGTCAAAGCGTTTTGACGATACAGGCGTTTTGCCTTGACGGGAACGCCTACCCCCCGTAAATTCGCAGGTTTTAACCCTGCCAGGCATCCGTCGGCAGTTAAATAACGGTTTTACGTGTGACCACCAGCGCCAACGAACCCTCGAAGCCCCTGTTTGCCGAACTGATCGCCGATGAGATGCGGCTGATGGATGATGTTATCCGCGCCTCGCTGTATTCGGAGGTGGCTCTGGTGCGCCAGGTCTCCGAATACATCATTCATAGCGGCGGCAAACGGTTGCGCCCGGCGTTATTGCTGCTCACTGCCGGCGCCTGTGGCGCGGCCGGTGAACAGGCGCGGATGTTGGCGGCCGTCGTGGAGTTCATTCATACCGCGACGTTGCTGCACGATGATGTGGTCGATGAATCCAGCCTGCGTCGCGGCCGAGACACGGCCAATGAGCTATTTGGCAATGCCGCCAGTGTGCTGGTCGGCGATTTTCTGTATTCCCGCGCGTTCCAGATGATGGTGTCGGTGGGGCGGATGCGCGTGATGGATGTGTTGTCGGAAGCCACCAATATCATTGCCGAGGGCGAAGTGCTGCAGCTCATGAACTGCAATGATGCGGATGTTGATGAAGCACGTTATCTGCAGGTGATTCGCTACAAAACGGCCAAGCTGTTTGAAGCCGCGTCGCGCCTGGGCGGGGTGTTGGCCGATGCACCGCCGACACTGGAAGACGGTCTGGCACGGTACGGCATGCATCTGGGTACGGCCTTCCAGATTATTGACGACGTGCTGGATTACTCGGGCAACGAAGCCGATACCGGCAAACATCTGGGCGACGACCTGGCCGAGGGCAAGCCGACGCTACCATTGATCTATGCGCGAGATCGCGGTACGCCGGAAATTGCCGCTGCGATTCGCCAGGCGATTGAGAGCGGTGGCCTGGAAGAGTTTGATGCCGTACTGCAGGCTGTACATGCGAGCGGGGCGCTGGATGCCGCACGCGAAGCGGCGCGCAACGAAGCGGCGCTGGCGCGTGATGCATTGGCCGAGTTGCCGGATTCGATATACAAGCAGGCGCTGGCCGAGTTGGCCGATTTCGCGGTTGCCCGCAGCCACTAAGTTCTTTGTTGCCACCGGGAGACGCGCATGGATCACCAGGGGTTTATTGAGCTGATGGGTGAATGGGGCGATGCACTGGGCGTCGCTGTCATCGTCGTTGGCGTGGTTTGGGGGCTCATTCGGTTTCCGCTGGATCTGTCGCGGCAGGGCGTCGAGTTTGCTTACAAGATGGTGCGCAACCAGATCACGCGCACATTGCTGCTGGGCCTGGAGGTGCTGGTGGCCGCCGATATTATTCGTACGGTAGCGGTTAGCCCGACGCTGATGAGCGTGGCCGTGCTGGCTGCCATTGTGGTGATCCGGACCTTCCTGAGCTGGTCGCTGATTCTGGAGATGGAGGGCCGTTGGCCCTGGCAGAAGGCATCGCCCGATAAGGTGGAATAAAAAACGGGTCGCGATGATGCGGCCCATATTTTTATGGGGTGAATACGGTTTAGCGTTTGGTCGCCGTCTTTTTTGCCATCGGTTTGACGGCAGCGTTTCCAGTCGCTTTAGCTGCAGGCTTGTTCGCCGAAGCTTTTGCGCGGTGGGTTGGTGAAATTTTGTGCGGCGTCACGTTGGGCTGGTGCGATTTCCAAGCGGCATCATGCGTGGATTCAAAGGCGTAGCCGGCCAGCACATTCTGCTCGGTCATCGGGTCCGGTGACTCGGCCGTAAAGCGGGCCTTGCGATGCACGTCGTAGGTAACGAAATTTTCACCTTCGGCCGGCATGTTCAAGCATGTGGGATCAGCCAGCGTTTCGCTGAGGTCGGTCAGGCCGGCGGACCAGTGGCGTTGCATGCTCTCTGCGCTGAATTCAGCATCCTTGTAGTGGCCTTCAGCAGCCTTGTTTTTATAGATCATTTGAATGATATTGAAACGGGATCCCATGGCCTGTTGTTCGACCTTGGCGAAGAATGGGTCGGCCTTGCGAACTGGTTCGGGAATGTGCTCAAGGGTGTCCAACAGCAGTTGGCGCATGTAGTGGATGTTACGGATGGCGTCCGTGATCGCTCGAGTCCGGCTGGAATACTGAATGTCTTTCTGGCGTTCGCTGACTTCGAAAATATTGCTGGGCAGTTTGCCGAGTGCGCTCCATAGATCCACCTGAAACACCAGCGTGTTCATATGGTGGGTTTCGGTCATGACGTAAAGCAATGGGGTATTAGAGACACAACCGCCATCCCAATAGTATTCACCATCAATTTCGACGGCGGGGAAGCCGGGCGGCAATGCGCCGGAGGCCATGACATGCTGAGGGCCGATTTCCATGTGGCGGTTGTCAAAAAAGACAAAGTTGCCGGTACCGACGTTGGTAGCGCCCAGTGAAAGACGCAGAGCATCCTTGTGGTTGATACGGTCAAAATCAACGAGGCGCTCCAGTGTGCTTTTGAGTGGCGCCGTGTCGTAGAAACTGATTTGACTGGGGTTGCCGAAGCCTGGGGCCATGGGGCGCGGGTAAAAAAATTCATTCTGGCCTTCCAGGATGGCCATGGTCGCGGCATAAGACCCAAAGGCTTTGTTCACGCTATGTTTGATGGTTTCCTGAAAAGGTTCCAAACCAAAGCCCATCATATTAATGGCTTCAGCGGCCAGACCCGCTGAAAACGAGGGGGGGCGACAGATGGTGTCCCAGAATTCGTGTAGACGCTCGACGCGTTTTTCGGGCGCATTACCGGCCACGATGGCGGCATTGATGGCGCCAATCGAAATGCCCGCAACCCAGTGCGGGTCGATGCCCGCTTGTGAAACTCCTTCGTAAACTCCCGCCTGATACGCGCCGAGTGCGCCACCCCCCTGAAAGATCAGGGCAATCTGTTTGTAGGGCGGAAGAGAGATTTTGCGCATGGGATTCTCCGAGAGGAAGGCGCGTGGCTGAAAAATGGCTTCGTCATTGGCATCATACAATGCAGATGTCTCGAAAAGAAAAGGTGTTTATGAGTCTAGGTATTTGAAAGTTTTGTGACATGGTGGTGTGGTAGATTGATCGTCCTGCCCGTTTTTTAATTTCAGCGTGGAGCTGCACTGTATGAATATCGAAGATATCCGCAAGAATGCGTACGCTATGCCTTACGCAAGCCCGGCCTATTCAAAGGGTCCCTATGAGTTCTTTGGCCGAGAGTTTTTGATCATCAGCTACCGGACTGATCCGGATCTGTTGCGCGCCATCGTGCCGGAGCCGCTGACGATCAAGGACCCCCTCGTTAACTTTGAGTTTATCCGTATGCCGGATTCGGCGGGGTTTGGTAGTTATACCGAGAGCGGTCAGATCATTCCGGTAGTCGATCAGGACGGTAAGCCGGCCGGTTACAGCAACTATCTGTACCTGGATGATGAAGCGCCCACCGCCGGTGGCCGTGAGATATGGGGCTTTCCGAAAAAACTGGCCAAGCCCCGGTTGGAAGTGGATGGCGATGCACTGGTCGGCACGCTGGACTACGGCAAGATCCGCGTGGCCAACGGCACCATGGGGTACAAATACACGCCGATGGATGCCGATGCCGAAGCCAAAAAGATGATGGCGACGCCGAATTATCTGCTCAAGATCATTCCCAATCCGGACTGCACGCCGGCGATTTGCCAACTGGTGCGCTATTACGCGCAGAACGTGAAGATCGCGCAGGCCTGGACAGGCCCGGCCGCGCTGGAACTGTTCAAACACGCACTGGCGCCCGTGGCGAATCTGCCGGTACTCGAAGTCGTTGGCGCCAAACATCTGGTGTGCGATACCTATACCATCGGTGCGGGTGAAATTGTGTTTGATTACTTGAAGTCGTAGAACCCTTCTCTCTAAAGGAAAGCTCATGTCGCTCAAAGGAAAAGTTGCTCTGGTCACTGGCGCTGCCAGTGGTATCGGTCGTGAATGTGTGTTGAATATGTCTGCCAAGGGCGCCAAGGTGGTCATTGCCGATCTCAGCCTGGAGCAAGGCAATCTGGTGGTTGATGAGATCAAAAAGGCCGGTGGTGAAGCCATGGCCGTGAGCATGGACGTGACGAATCAGGATCAGGTCAATGCCGGTATTGATGCGTGTGTCAAAGCCTTCGGCGCCATTGATATTCTGGTGTCGAATGCCGGTATCCAGATCGTTCACCCGGTAGAAGAGTTCCCGTTTACCGATTGGAAAAAGCTGCTGTCGATTCACCTGGACGGTGCCTTCCTGACAACGCAGGCCGCGATCAAGCACATGTACGCCAGCGGTAATGGTGGTCGTATCATCTACATGGGCTCGGTGCACTCACACGAGGCGTCGAAGCTCAAGTGCGCCTATGTGACTGCCAAGCACGGTCTTCTGGGTTTGGCCAAGGTCGTGGCCAAAGAAGGCGGGCCGAAAGGCGTGACGGCGAACGTCGTTTGTCCGGGCTTTGTACGCACGCCGTTGGTTGAAAAGCAGATTCCGGAACAGGCCGCCGCACTGCACATCACCGAAGATGAGGTCATCAAGGACGTGATGCTGAAAGACACCGTTGATGGTGTGTTTACCACCACCGAAGATATTGCGGAAACGGTCGCTTTTCTGGCGGGCTTCCCGTCAACGGCGATCAATGGCGAATCGATTGTGGTCAGCCATGGTTGGTTCATGCAGTAACGGGCTGTTTGCCGCATGCAAAGGGGGGGGCTGTAGCCCCCCTTTTTTTGATACGCGTCTGTTACTTGGGTTGGTTGCTCTGATCGTCGAGGCTTTTCAGGTAGGCATCTTCCGCTTTGTTCGCTTTTTCGGTGATAACCACCTCTTCGCCAAGTTTGAAGAAAAATTTAACGAGTTTGTAGATTACCCAAATGGCAATGATCGGTCCGACGATGGCGATAATAATCAGCGGCATATGAGGGTAGTCAACGTGGAAAAAGAATTTTGATTCTAGCGCGGTAACTCAGTGAGCGCGAGCGATTCTGTTCTGGGCGCTTCAGAGGGCTCCTGTAGCGCCGACGCCTCATTGCCCTAGAACTTGTAAACAATGCGACCATAGCCGATCCAGTCGTATTGGCTCGTATTAGTCAGCCGCTTGGCGCCGCCAACGCTGGCCGCCCAATGCGGGTTGAAGGTGTAGGTTGCATAACCGTCGATCGGAAGAAACCAGGTGCCGTTGTTGGTGTTGAGCCCGATGCCGTTTTCATCCCACAAACGGGCGGTGATTCTTTCGGAAAAGCGCAGTCCGATGGTTGGATACAGTTCCAGCCCGCGTTTCAACTGGGTCACTTGCGAACTGATGGCGCTGAACCCCATCATGTAACGGGCGAGCGGTGAGAAATCCGTAAAGACACCGGTGCCCTTCGGCGCCCAGGTCGTGCCGACCTGCGGGCCGGCGATCCACTGCGCAGAACTGTAATTCGGGTTAGTACCGCCGGGCGCCGAAACACGAAAGCCGCCGCTGGCATGCAGATCAGGTGCTATCGCCGGGGTGTTGGCCCACAGTGTGAGACGGGTATTGCCTGCTCTGAACTGATTGCCGGATTCGCCGGGGAACGCCGGGCCGCTGTTGGCCACGAGGGAAGAGTCCAGTCGCATCATGCCCTGCCAGCCGTCGCTGGCAGCCGGGATAGCGAAAGGCTGGTAGTAGCGCACCTGAATCATGTTGCTGAAACTGTTGGGTGTGTCGGCGGTGCGATACGCCCAGGTTTCCAGCCAGCCATTGCCCGTCGCCAGGACGGTTTGCGCCAGACTGGCGCAGCAAAGGCCGGTGAGAACGAGACGGGTACGGTACTTCAACGGCGCGTGGTTAACGTGACGACTTCAGGAAATCCAGCCATTGGTAACTGATCGGGTTGTCCGGGCACTGCGTCAGACCGCATTCGAGCAGGGTGGAAACCAGATTGGCCAGGATGATGCCGACGAAGCCGAGCATGACCAGCGCCGATAAGCGGCCACGGAGCTGCAGACGATGGTCGTTGCCGCCGGGATGGATCACCAGCAGGACGCCAATGCCGATCATCAGGCAGACAAAAGCAACGAAGGCCCACGTGTAAAGGTGCAGGCCGAAAGCGGTGCCGGCGTAGCCGGGGTCTCCCGGTGCAATGTGCAACAGAATCTGGCGCATCGAACCGGCGGCACCGACAAGGCTGCCCAGCAGCGCCACGCCGTAATGTGCGGGCTGAACGCCGAAACGCAGGTTCAGCAGAAAACCGAGGCCGGCGGTGATGAGACCGGCTCGTTGCAGCAGACAGAGCGGACAGGGAAGCTCGCCGAGCAGGAGTTGCTCGGCGAAAGCGCCGACCAGAATGAAGGTGATGACGGCCAGCGCCAGAACATTCAGGCTGTGCACGAGACGAGAGGTATTCATGGTGTGCTCGCTTTCGTTACAGGCTGATGGGCAGCTTGTCGGTCATGTGGTGAAACAGCAGGCCGGCGAGGGTGATGATGCTGGCGACGCTGAGTGTTATGCCTATGCCGCGTCGGCCACCGAGGATGGCGATGCCGGTAACGAGCGTGATCAGAAAAATAAGGTACACGGGCACCTCCCGAAGACGAATGCATCTATCGTATCAGACAAGCCTTGCTTTGCCGGTTTCGAGCAGGCCATAATGCGCCTATGAATGAGCACACCACAGCGCCCGCCCAGGCGCTTAACCTGACTCCCGCGTTGCAGCTTGTGGACTACTGGGCCGAGCTGGCGGCGATTGCGTCTTATACGTGGTTTAACAGCGCGATGATCTTTGCCGCCGGTGTGACCAAAGCGCAATAATCAGTTTCCGGTCCAGGGAATGCACGGTTGCGCGTACATTTTTCCACCGGGAAACAGTGGGTCCGGGTTGGTCTGGCCGCCTGTGACCAGGTCGGTCTGGGTATCGAACATGACCGAATAGGCCATGCGCTGCAGATTCTGCGAGCAATAGCCGTAGTTCCAGTCAAGTTCGTTGCGTGCCGGAAAGACATTGGTATCCCGATAAGGGCCAAGAATGCGCAACACATCCGCCTGTGTCATACCGGCCTTGAGCTGAGCGAAATGCCGCTCGTCCAGTACCTGTTCGATTTTTTCCAGTTTGCCCGCATCGTTAAAATAGGCCATGAAACTCACGTAGCCTGCCGGGCCGCGCGGATAGGCCAGTTGGATGATCTGCCCCTGTTTGTTTTTCCAGACCATGGCCGGATCGCCCATGGTGGTTTCAACATCGGCGACCGTCGCGATGCCGGGTTTGAGCCCCGCGCCGGAATAACCGGCGCAGCCCACGAGCAGGGCGACGGCGCTGATCGCCAGAAAACGAAGGGTCATTGTGGCGACTTGGGATCGTGCGGTCATGTTGGTGTGCTCTTCGAGTGACATGTCGGCAATATAGCAGGGCAGGCATCGTCAACCGTGCAATAAGGGCGTATTCTGGTCTATGACGTTGAGGAGGTATGAATCATGACCGACGATCAAATACGAGATGCGATTCGCACGGGTAAACCGTTTTTTGCGGTGAGTTCCCGTCACGAAATGATGGCGCGCTATATGTATTACGCGCCGGTTTTTGTCTGGCAAAAAAACCAGATGATCCCCATGCCGCTGCAAGGGGAAGATCTGGTTTGGTGGCTGCAGTCGCGGAACGATTGCGAAGACGCGGGTTAGCCCGCAGGCGGGCTGTGATATCAAGACTTCTTTTTGCTCTTGGCTGATTTCTTTGTGGTCTTTTTAGACTTGGCCGGTTTGCTGGCTTTAGTCTGTTTTTTCGACGTTTTCGCTTTGGCGGCTGGTTTGGCAGCCGCTGGTGCTGCAGCCGGCTCGGCGGCAACGGCGGCGGGTGCAACGGGTGCCGTTGGGGCGGCGGTCTGCGCCATGCTCAGCGAAGTGAATGCGGCGGCGATGGTGACGGCGATCAGTTTTTTCATGTTTGACCCTGTGGTGATGAAAGAGGCGGGCGCCTTGGTGTACCGATCATATCAACGGATGGCGGGTTAATGGAGCCTTCGGCAGCCAAAGACTTCCAATTTTTTGCCCGCTTTGCTAAAATTCCGCTTCTGTTTGGGCATGCGGTATCTGATCGCCCATTTTGTCGGGGTGTAGCTTAGCCTGGTAGAGCGCTACGTTCGGGACGTAGAGGCCGGAGGTTCGAATCCTCTCACCCCGACCATTGCTTCGTTGCTGTTACTGACTGTGAAAACCCACTGAACGGTGGGCGAAGCCGGTTGCTATCCTCCTCAATTTCTCGTGAATACGCCAAAGTAGGTATTTCAAGCCTGCACGGGTTTGCTGATAATTGTCCGACTGAATCAATCGGGCATTGGGGGGTGAATGATGGCGGCTGTCTCCAGGCTTCTGGCCTCCGACGCTACGGACATTCATCATTTTTATGGGGATCGCTTTCAGGGCTGTTCGCAAGAGGCTGCATTGATCGCGGCGATGAATGGTTTGAGGCAGGGCGAGATTCTCAGGCTGTCCATCGATCAGAACCCGTTGGGTCTGATTCAGAAAATCGCCATTCGCTATGGTGCAAAGCTGATCTTCCAGTATCTGCAGAACCGGGACGGCGCGGTCATCATCGATTTCAAAAAAGTTTACGACTGACGTCAGTGGATTCGCCCATCAATGCGCGGGGCAAGCAGCATCGGGATGCAGCGGTAGCCCGTGATCGTGAAGCCGGTAAACCAGCAGAGCGCCGAAACAGAGAGCCATAGCGTGTACAGGTCTGCCATCAGAAATGGTGCGCCAATGCGGAACGCCAGTGCAACCAGCATGAGATAGATGCTGAGTTTATCCATGACGGCGAAAGACACTTTTCTGCCCGTATGCCCATTGCTGATGCGCACAATCATGGCAGGGGCAATCAGACCGATGGCACCGAGTGTAAAAACATGGGTTGCCAGAGAACTGCCCCAATGCCCGTAGAACGGGATCAGGCCTTGAATGATCAGATTGGCTGAAATGGCCAGATATCCCAGGTACATCACGCCAATATCAATGCGGCGAAGTGCTTTCTGTGGATGCCAGTAAGTCCAGCGGATCATCATCAATGCGGCCAGCAGGAGGCACAACGGTGTTTGCAGGTCTGGTCGAATCCCGTAAGAAAATATGAGGATGAACCCGAGAGATTTGATGGCGTGGTCGATCCAGGCGATTCGTCTGAGTGTAATGCCAAAGGCGCCCTTCATGAAGGCTTCCAGGGTTCGCTCCAGCATCAGCAGGAAGCAAAGCCGGAACAAGCCCAGTGTCATGGAGATACCGAGTGCCGGATCGGCGCTCTTGGTGAGCAGCGCCAGCTTGGCGACAATGAAGAGGGGGAGCGCCAGGATGAAATAAACATTGTCTTTATAGCTGTCGTTTGTGTGATGTTTGATCAAATCAAACTCGAGTAATGCGACGATCATGAGTATGAACGGGAGCGATACGCTATAAACCAGCGCGTCTGGCCAGTTGCCGCCATATGCCATGGCGATGCGATCCAGACACCAGAACAGAACCAGTAGTAACAGCGTACCCCCGTGGCGGCCACGGATACCCACCCAGTTTTTGCTGGCGGTTAGCAGAAAGCCCCCGAGCAAGGCCCAGCCGAACCCGAAGAACATCTCGTGCATATGCCAATGCAATGCGCTGATAAAGGGATTGAATGCAGGGATCGGGTTCTCAAGTGTGCCGCTATAGATCGTTACCCAAACTAATGGAAACAGTGCGCCACTGATGCACGTGGCGATAAAGAATGGTCGAAAGCCGGCGAGCCATACTGGCGCGTTAAAACAGGTCAGCGTGTTGAGGCGGTGTTTCATGCCGAGATTATTGCAGACGACTTGTGCGGTGCGTGGTGGTGATCTATCCGCATCATGGCGGTCTGCTACCTACAAATATGTATTTATTTGCGGTCGCAATCTCGCCATGATGTGTAATCGATGGCTAAGAAATTTCCACTAAACCCCAAACATCCCGAACGCATTTGTTGGGGGTGTGATCAGTATTGCCCGGTGGATGATTTGAAGTGTGGCAATGGCTCGGATCGTACGCAACATCCCGCTGAATTGCTGGGTGATGATTGGTACGAGCATGGCGACTGGGGATTGGAGATACCGTCCGGCACCACGTCTGAGAAAAAGTCGTGACGCTTCTCGTGAGGCACACGATTAAAACCTGATAGAACGACTACATTTTTCCAGTGACTTGAACCTTGAGCAGATAGGTCGTGATGTCGATCTGTTCACGTGAGCCCCATTCGAAAGGGAGATTTCTCATGGGGCCTTGCATGCAAACCTGAATAATTTCGTCGAGATGCATTTGATCTACACCGAACCGTGCTTTGCTGTTCATGGCCGCATGCGGGTAGGGGGATCCGAAGCGAGCGCCAAAGCTGTCAATATCGGTATGACACGAACTACAGGACCGACCGTTAGTGGACAGACGGGGATCTTTGAAAAGCTGGCGACCACGTGCGATGGCCGTGCTGCTCTCCGGGTATTTCGGTTTGAATCCCGCAGGCCTTAACAGGGAATGTTCATCAAGGCTTGGGTGCGGTGTATTCTGGCTGAACGCCGGGTAAGCGGTGACCAGGATGACGCTGCATATTGCTGCACGAATCAGAGTCATGGAATGCGCCCCCGGTGTTTGGTTCAAAGATCTGTCCGTTTCATGTTGCTGCGCCCGACATTCCGTGCTTCTGGAACCAGGCAAGACCTAAGGCCCAGGTTTTTTCGGCGGCCGCCTTATTGTAGTTTGCGCGGTAATCGGCGTTAAAGGCATGGCCGACGCCGGGCAGGATGATAATTTCCGAACCACTGTTTGATTTGGCCAGTTCGGCCTGCATCCGTGCGACGGACTCCAGGCTGATACCGGTGTCCTTTTCAGCATAGAAACCCAGTACAGGGACCTTTAGCTCCGAACCGAAATCCACCGGGTCGAGCGGTCGCTCATCCGCCACCATGCCTTCGACACGGCCATAGTAGGCCAGGCCGGCAGTGAGCTTCGGGTTGTGATAGGCGTACTCCCAGACGGCGCGTCCACCCCAGCAATAGCCGACGGCGGCAGCCAGCGTTTTGTGGCCGCCAAGCTGTTTTCGCGCGTAGGCAAGCGTTGCATCGAGATCGCGGTTGACCTGATCGTCAGAGACCTTCGAGATAATGTCGCTGAAGATTTTTGCCACATCCGTGTGACGCGACGGATCGCCCTGACGCACGAAGAGCTCCGGTGCTACAGCCAGATAGCCTGCTTTGGCATAACGACGGACAATATCCTGAATGTGTTCGTGCACGCCAAAGGCTTCGTGAATGACCAGGACGACGGGGTAGCGCCCGGCTTTGGCCGGTCGGGCATAGTAGGCGGGGATTTTGCCGTCGCCGACGGGAATCTCGATCTGCCCGTCAGTCAGGCCATCGCGACTGGTGCGGATGATGTTGTCTGCAACGGGTTCTGCCGCCAGGGCGTAGCCGGTGGAAAGCAGCCCGATGAGGAAGGTGCGGCGAGAGAGTTGCGATGGTGTCTGCATGGCAGCGCCTTAATGAATAGGATTTTTGAAGAGCCAGCGATCGACGATGAAGTCGGTCAGTACGGCACCAATCCAGATGGACCACAACGTCAGCCAGGCGGTGACGGCAAAAACTGATGCGCCCGATACGCCCGCACCGATGGCACAGCCGCCGGCCAGTATGGCGCCGAAGCCCATGAAACAACCACCCAGAATGTAGCGGATCATGGTGCGTGGTTCTTGAAAACCTTCCAGCCTGAAGGTGCGGCTGATGAGTGCCGCGCCCAGAGCACCGAGCAGTACGCCTGGGATCAGGCCGAGGTCGAAGGTGAAAGCGCCGCCGGGCGGTGCCAGAAAGTACATGAGCGTGTCGGAGGTGGGCGAAGCGAAACTCAGTGAATGAACGGGAACGATCTCGAAGGAGTTGTTGGCGACGCCGAAGTTGAACCACCATGCTGCGGCAATCATGGTGCCGACGATGCACCCCATGATGACGGTGTACGCGGAGACGGCGTGTTTACGGACCATCCAGACACCGAGTACCAGCCAGATCAGGCTGAACGCCAGGGCGCCGAAATTGCCGACACCGGTAAGGCCGAGCAGGTTGCGCGAGGGGCCGTCAATCGTCCACCAGCTGCCGATTTCGTTGCGAAGCGGCGATAGAACCCCTTCCAAAGAGGCCTGCGCCGCGACGGCGAAGACCAGGCCGGTCAGCAAGGCACGCAGGTTACCGCCACCGGTCAGCACGAGCATACGGCCGGAGCAGGCGCGACTGAGCGCCATGCCGACACCAAAGATCAGTCCGCCGATGATGGCGCCGGAGAGTGAACCGCGATTACTGAACTGACGTAAACCGTTAGTGTCGAACTGACCACCCAGGATGAGCAACTGAGTCGCAATCAGTGCGATTGAAAAGGTGATCAGCCAGATGGCGAGGCGTCCTCCGGGTTGGCCGTGGGCGACTTCCATCGTGGCGGCGCGGAGACAGAAGCGGGATTGCTGTGCTGCGATGCCGAAGATGATGCCGATGATCAAGCCGCCCAGCAGGAGCAGATGTTCTTCCCCCCACTGGGCGATGAGGGCTTCAAAACTCATGGTTTGATATACGCGTAGTGTTTCTGGTTCTGGAGTTCGGTGATGCGAACGACACCGGATTTGGTGAAGCTGGCTTCCAGCACAAATTGGGATTTTTCCAGTTTGCGACGCTCCATGGTGATCTCGCATACTTCAAAGCTGACCCCGCGTGCCTTCAGGTCGGAGATCAGCGAGGCGTACTCGATGTTGTTTTTGGTGTCCCTGGCGCCTTCCAGCAGAAAGTCGATGCCATCGGCGTGGGCCACCATGGTGATGTTGGTTTTGGGCGCGACATCCAATTGGTTGCGTACGTTGCGCAGTGCGCGGGTGGCCTGCAAGGCGGCATCGTCGATATGGTAGACGACTTTGTCGGCGGCAGATGCGACGACGGTAATGCTGGCAAGAATGACGGCGGCGGCGAAGTGTTTGCAGTGTCTGTGGAGCAGTCCCATCACGATTCTCCTTTAGAATTTTGCATAGGATTGAATGCCGGGATTGTCGGCAACGCCTTTCAAAGCCGGTTGATTGATCTGAACGGGTTTGATGGTTTTCTGCTGACGCAAATTACGGGCGACCACATCCCAGATCGGGTCGCCCGCCATGTCGCGCGATTCTTCGGCCACTGGCGCCCAGCCAGCCACTTTATATTTTTTACTGGCGTCAATCAGCTTGCCGTTCAGGCGCATATTGCTGATGCGCTTGCCCGCCTTGGCCGTTGGGTCGCAGGTGTACTGCATGCCGCCGACACGCACCATGTCGCCACCCTGCTGGTAGTAGGGATCCGGATTGAACAGGTTGTCACAGACATCTTCCATGATTTCCTTGATCTGGGCACCGGTGAGGTTGTTCACAGTGACGTAGGGATAGGTGATGGCAGTCTGATCGAGGACGTTTTCCATGGTGACCGATTCGCCCGGTAGTACGGTAGTGCCCCAGCGGAAGCCCGGTGAAAAGGCCATTTCGGCGTTCTTTTCCTGCATCAGCGCGTTGACGATCAGTTGGTCGAAACTGCCATTAAAGTTACCGCGACGGAAGAGCAGTCCTTCGGAAACGGCCAGTTTTTCGTCGAGCTTCTGAATGTACGGCGCACGGACTTTCCGAATCAGTTGATCCATTGCCGGATCGGCCGGTAGCAGGTTCGAGAATATCGGCATCAGGCGGTAGCGATAGTCGGCAATGCGGCCATCGCGCACGTCCAGGTCCAGAACGCCGAGGAACTTACCGTTGGAACCGGCGTTCATGACCAAGGTTTTGCCTCCCGGGTTCTGTACCAGGGTGGGTTTGGGCACACCGTCATGGGTATGGCCACCAAAAATGGCGTCGATGCCACGTACACGGGACGCCATTTTGAGATCGACATCCATGCCATTGTGCGACAGTACCACCACGACTTTGGCGCCCTTGCCGCGCGCTTCGTCCACCATGGCCTGCATGTTTTCCTCCTGGATACCGAAGGTCCAGTCCGGGACGAAATAACGCGGGTTGGCGATAGGCGTGTAGGGGAAAGCCTGACCGATGACCGCCACTTTGGTGCCGTTCACATCGCGCAGGACGTAGGGTTTGAACACTTGGTCACCGAAGTCGGCGGTTTTGATGTTCTGGGCCACGATATCAATGTGCCCGGCAAAGTCCTTGTTGGAAATTTCCATGACCCGATCAGCGCCATAGGTACATTCCCAGTGCAGGGTCATGATATCGACGCCCAGCAGTTTGGCAGCATCGACCATATCCTGGGCGTCTGTCCACAGCGCCGTACCCGAGCCTTGCCAGGTATCGCCGCCATCAAGGAGTAACGCGCCAGGGCGGTTGGCTCGCACCTGTTTGACCAGCGTGGCAAGGTGGGCGAAACCGCCGACCTTGCCGTAGATTCTGGCCAGTGCTTCGAAATCCAGAAACGTGAAGGCATGTGCCTCCATTGTCTGGGCCTTGAAGTTGAAGTGATTAAGGAAATGGTTACCGACCAGATGCGGAACGCGCCCCCACATGCTGCCAATGCCGATGTTGACATTGGGCTCACGAAAGTGGATCGGGTTCAGTTGCGCGTGGCAGTCGGTGATGTGCAGAAACGACACGTTGCCAAAGGCGGGCGCTTCATAATAGCTGGCGGCAGCACTTTCCGCCTGAGCTGCGCGGGTAGGCAGTGCCATGCCCGAAGCCGCTGCTGCGGCGAGCAACTGCAGAAATGAACGACGATCCATCTCGATGATTCTCCGGCGATTGCTGGTTATTGGTTAACGGGGGATTCCGGGTCCAGCAGCAACGCCATGAGGTCACGGATCTGATCTTCCGTGAGCACCCCCATGGCGCCGGCGCGCGGCATCAGCGAACAGAGATTGGTGGCCTTGGCATTGTAGATTTTGCCCCAGGTGTACTTCACCACTTCCGTCGAGTTGCCGCGCAGTTTGCCGTAGTTGTAGAGACTCGGGCCAATGGTGCCGTAGGAAAGTTCGTTCTTGGTGATCTGATGGCAGTTATAGCAGTTGCCGCCATTGGCCTCCCCGGCTTTGTCGGTCCAGGTCAGGCCTTTGCCGCTCTGGGCGATTTTCTCGCCATTTTTCCAGTCGCCCATGTATTTGCCATCTGCCGGGTACTTAATGGTCGCTTCGTTAGCGGCCAGAAGCTTTTCACGTAACGCCGCGTTCTTGTCGCTGTAGGCGGAGATCGGATTGGAGCACAGTTTCTGGGTGGGGTCCTGTTTCAACCGGTCAATCGTCGCAATCCCCCGGCTTTGAAAACCGGATTGCATCATCGCGTCGAAAGGGGCATCGCCAGCGCCTGGTCCCCAGGTGCCATCTTTGGGCAGAGGCGGCGGTGCCGCACAGGCTGCACCTGCGGCAATAGCCGTTACCAGAGAGAGTGCGACCACGGTCTTTTTCTTCATCGTCATCATCACGGTCTCCTTAGCGTTTGATACCTGGGGTTTGCATGGCTGCGCCATTCGACATGCCCGCCATGAAGGACGAGATGGCGACTGTGACATCGGAGGCATAGATGGGCTCGGGGAAGCGTTGCTGGCGGAAGCAGTCGTTGATACGCCATTGCATGCTCCACATCTGGCCGGAGCTGACGCGATAAGCCGGCCAGGTGGTCCAGCCCTTGGCTGCGCCTTCCGGGCTGTTGATATAGGGCAGGTCCTGTAGGCGGATGCGCTTGCCTTCCTGGCCGTGGCAGGTGGCGCAGGCAAAGTCGTAAGGGCCGGCCTGATAGAAGAACAGACGGCGACCCAGATCAAACATCTGTTTTTCTTTGGGGTGAGCCAGAGGAACCTTGACCTTCATGCCCTTCGATTCGGCAGAGATATAAGCCGTCAAAGCGACCAGATCCGCTTTGTCCGGTGACGTGAAGGATGCCTTGACGATCTGTGTCGTATCGACCCCTTGCAGTTTCTCCATACAGCTCAACAGACGGGATTCCAGATCCTGCACCTTGTTGGTGTCTTTGAAATAGCGGGGGAGTTGGGCATAAGCCCCTTTGACTTTGCCCGGGCCCAGACCCAGATCACATTTTTCCAGAGAGGCATTTTTCGGACCGGCTTTCTTCTTCCAGATTTCGGCGCCGGAATCCACATACAGGTCGGCGGGGTTGCCATCCTGCAGGGCCTCGCGGTAGGCCTCAATGCCAGCGGTGGTGCTGTCTTGTTGTGCTTGGGCGCCGACAGCAAAGGCAGCGGCTGCAGCGAGCAGCGTTGCCTTCATGTGTTGCGTACGCATGGTGTGTCCCCTCTATGATCGTGATCTGGGTATGACGCGGTTCAGGATACGGTGGCTTCGTCCGTGCGTTTGTCACCTTTGTTATCGGTCCAGGTGACGACCACTTTGTCGCCGGCTTTGCCGCCCTTGGCTTTGAATGCCAGATAGGGGTTCTTTGATACCGATGGCCCCCATTGGGCGGTCAATACGGTTTTGCCCGCCAACTCCACTTTGACTTCGTTGATGAACCAGGCGGGGATCACGGCACCGCTAGCATCCTTGCGCTGGCCGGTTTCCATTTCGTGATTCATCAGAATCTTGATTTCAGTGATGCCATCTTTGTTCGTGGCACGAATTTTCATCGGGTTAGCCATATTTAATCTCCGGAATAGTGTCTGATGGTCTTGTCAAAGGTTAGCCGCCGCAGCCGCCGAGGGTGACTTTGATTTCCTTGGTGGCGGTGTAGTACTTTCCGCCTGCACGAACCAGTGCAACCACGTTGGAGGTCTGCCCCATTTTGATCCGTGTCGTCACTTCAGGTACGACATCGGCGGTCAGGTCAAACTGGGCGGCGAGCATATTGGGGTTCTTCTCGACCAGAATCGAGATCTGTTCGGTGTTCGGCAGTTTGCTGACGACCGTGATGGGCACGACAGCGCCGTTTTCGGCGATGTCTGATGCCACGATCTGTACGTCCGAGCTGGCAGTTGGCGAACCTGCACCCATGGCAGCAAACGTATCGCTCATCGTCTTGGCATCGAATGCGGCTTTGTTCCAGGCGGCCAAGGCCATTTTTGGTGCAAGTGTCAGGCCAGCGGCAACCAGGCTGAGGCCGCTGGCGGCTTTCAGGATCTGGCGGCGGTCAAACTGCTGTGTGGACATAGTCATCGTGATCTCCTTTGGAGTGTGGGGTAAGGTTACTGTTGCGGTGCGCCGGACAGGATCCATTGCACGAGTGATTGAATCTCTTCATCCTTGAGATTGGTTTGTGGCGGCATGGGTATCTGGCCCCAAACGCCGTCGCCGCCATTCCTGATCTTTTTGACCAGTTTGGCGGTGACATCCTGGCCTTTGTATTTCTCGGCCACTTCGTTGAAGCCGGGGCCAACAATTTTGTTATTGACACCGTGACAGGCCAGGCAGCCGGATTTCTCGGCCAGCGCATAGTTCGGGTTGTGCGCAGGCTTGCTGGCAGCGGCGGCACCGCTGTCCGCACCGCGCCCACGCGTTTGCCCGAAGGGCCGGGTTTGCACCGAAAGATCGCCATGTGACGACCAGGCATAGTCCGGCAAGCGGGAGCTGACTTCCGGTGCCTTCTTGCAGTTGGTCATGCAGGCCGTGTTATGCGTATCCGGCGGCGTGGCTGTCACCAAGCCACTCTTGCCCGGCCACATGGCATGTTTGAGCGTCATGCCGTTACGGTTCGGCAATCGCTTCTGGACTTCGGCGATATTTTTGTCGGTGAGCACAAAGTCATCCGGCACGACTTCGCCCAGATTCAACAGGTAGGCGACGACCGCATACACGTCGTCGTTACTCAGCGATTTGGGGGCGTTCCAGGGCATGGCGCGATGGATGTAATCCCAGAGCGTCGAGACAGTCGCCACCTTCATGAGTGTCGTTCTGCCAGGGTAGTCCTTGCGCTTCAAATTGGCGACGTGACCGGATTTGACATCCTCCTGCGTTGTGCCGCCCACCAGTGGGGTGAACACGGTGTTGTTTTCACCGAAGGTGCCGTGGCAACTCGCGCATTTGGCTTCCCAGATTTCCTGACCCTTTTCCACGCTACCGGAACCCGGCGGCAAGCCTTTGAAATCCGGGCGGACATCAATATCCCAGGCCTGCACTTCCGCAGGCGTTGCCGATCTGCCGACGCCGGAGAATTTCTCGGCTGCCAGTGCGTGATGGGAAAGCAGCAGCGCGAACGCAGTCACTGCGATGGCGGGCTTCAGCCTATTAGAGAACTTGGACATTGCTCACCTCGCCGTCTTGGCCAACGCCCCAGGACTGGATGGCGTTGTTGTGATAGATGGAACGTGTACCGCGAACTTCGCGTAGTTGGCGATAGTTGGGCTGGACAAAGCCAGTCTCATCGACGGCGCGGGACTGGAGGATGGCTTCGTTGCCACTCCAGTTCCAAGGGATGCTGAAGCGGGTCAGCGCTTTGGAGAGCACCGGTGTTTCCAGTTTGGCCTGTCGCCAGGTAATGCCGCCGTCGGTAGAGACATCGACGCGTTTGATTTTGCCGCGACCTGACCAGGCCAGCCCCGTGATGGTGTAATAGCCTTTATCCAGAAGCTTCTGGCCGCCCGAGGGCGTGGTAATGACCGATTTGCACTCCTGAATCGAGGTGTACTGGCGGTGCTGCCCATCGGGCATGAGATCAATGTAATGAACGGCTTCATCTTTGGTGGCATAGGGTTGATCGCCCACTTCAATACGGCGCAGCCATTTGACCCACGACACACCTTGGACGCCCGGCACCACCAGGCGCATTGGGTAACCGTTTTCAGGACGAATCATTTCACCGTTCATGCCGTAGGCAACCAGCACTTCGTCGTTCAGCACCATTTCCATCGGGATGGTGCGGGTCATGGCTGAACCATCCGCGCCTTCAGCCAGAATGTATTTGCCCTTCTTGAAATCCACGCCGCAATCTTCGAGCAATACACGAAGCGGCACACCCGTGAATTCCGAGCAGGAAAGCATGCCATGGGTGTACTGCACGGTTGGAACGGCGACATTGCCCCATTCCATGCCCGTATTGGCACCACATTCGATGAAGTGGATCCGCGACACGAACGGGAGCCGCATGATGTCGTCCATGGTGTAAACCTTGGGCTTTTTAACGAGCTCGGGATTCGAGCCGTTGACCATGAAGCGATGCTTGCTCGGATCTATGTCGTACCAGCCCTGATGATGCCGTTCAAAATGTAAGCCGGACGCCGTAATGATGCCGAACATGCTTTGCAGCGGGGAGAATGACACGCTGGATTGCGTCGTCTGCGTCAGACCTGGGCTGGGGCGGCGAATGACCTCGGATTCATACTTGGAGGGTAGACCATAAGGCGCTGTTGCGACCCCTTGGCCCAGTGTGGTTGCCCAGGTCTGCGGTTGCAGAATGTAGGGGTCGCCCGTCGATGCATCTACTCTGGCCGTTGGATCCTGCGCAAAGGCCTGACGGCCGGTCATGGCCGTTACTGCGGTGAGGAAGGCGCCACGCAGGAAGTTTCTGCGACCATTGCTGACCTCGGCAATATCCGAGGGGGTTAGAAAGTTCTCCGGTGCTTTCTGGATCCGACCGGATGCCACGATGCCATCGCTGGTTTCAACGGCGGAGGTGTCTTCAAGTTGCTTCTTGTTCATCCTTGAGCCTCGCATCAATTAATAAATAAATAGATTCAAATGAACTATACTCAATCAACGGTTAACAATCATTTCGCGCTGCAACAAGTTATCAATTGGTAAAACATGATGAGATCGCTATTAGTGCGCTGGGCAACCGTGCTGACGTTGCTACAACTGTGTTTGGCGAGTTCGGTGTATGCGGCGCTGCCGTCGGATGCGCCATTCGAATCACCACATTTCAACTGGCAGTCCTTACAACTGTCTGACGCAATCGTTGAAGTTCGAGGCAATGGCAGCCGTAGAATCGCTGTTTTTACGGACCCGGATTGCGGCTACTGTAGAAAATACGAGCAGACGCTGGCGCAGGTCGACAACCTCACGATCTATCGGTTTCTGACGCCGATTTCCGAATCGGGCGCCCGCAAGTCCCTACAAATCTGGTGCAGCAGTGCAGATAATCGTGGGCGTCTTCAGGCTTTGCAGACGATCATGCGCGGGGAGCAGATAGCCCCGTCAAAGAGCGATTGTCCGAACCCGATTCAGTCCAATGTGCGTTTCGCCAAGAACCAGGATATCTATTTCACCCCATCGACGGTGAGCAGCGACGGCAGGATTGCGAAGGGGTATCTGCCTCTCGAAAATTTGCAGCGCTGGCTTTCAGGAAAAACGGCTTTCTAATGCAGAAGGGGTCGCATCAGCGACCCCTTCTTGTGCATCATGTGACAGGTGTTGCTCAGAAGTCCCCTTCAACGATCGGAAACCCCAGGGCAGCCCAATCCAGCATGCCGCCACGGTAGTAATAAATCTTGTTGACCGGGAAGCCGTCACGCGTCATTGCTGCAATGGCGGTTGGGCTTTGCGGGCAGACCGGGCCGTTGCAGAATGCATACACTTTTTTCGCTTTGGCGCAGTCCCATTTCTCTGCCTTCTTTGTACAACCCAGTTCATTCATACGGGTCGCGACCTCGGTATAGGGGATGTGGTAAGAATTAGGAATGGTGCCTTTGATCCGGTCATTGGGCTCCCGCATATCGATGATCATGACGTTCTTGTCGTTCATGCCTTCGAGAATCTCGATTTCAGTAATGGGTGTCACGCCTTTTTGCGGGATGAGCGGCTGTAACCATCCCGCGTTCTTTGCACAAGCGGTCATGACGCGGGTGATGGTAAAAGGGCCGCTCGGCGTTTGAACGACAAACTCCTTGCTTTCACCCATGATGCGGAGCCGATCCTTCTCTGCGGCAGGTTCCGGGTTCGCGGCGAACGCCGAAATCGCCATGGTCATCGTTGCAGCAACAGCAATCAGTTTTTTCATGTCTGTCTCCTCGTCGCAAAAGAACGGATCAAGCCCGAGCCTATCCGATGAGCGATTTATAGCATGCTTCAAATTTTCAGGGTCGTGCGCCGCACCATGGGCAGGGCATGTGTTCGCTCTGGGGCATGCATTATTTGAAGCTGCGACGTATTCGTCGTGTAAGCCAGATCACCAGAATCAGAATGACCGGGGTGACAAGGCCGGTGGCCAGCTCGACATCGTGTAACAGTCCCATGGTTTTCAGGCCTTTAAAGAGATAACCTGCAATGCCGATACCGTAGTAACTGATGGCTACGATTGAAAGACCTTCAACGGCTTGCTGCAGGTGGAGCTGTTGCTTTGAGCGCTTTTCCATCGAAGCGAGAAGTTGCGAATTCTGGTTCTCGCGGATGATTTCGACACGGGTTTGCAGTAATTGACTGATTCGGGATACCCGGTTGGAGGTTTCGCGGAGACGTTGCGCAAAGGTGCGGCAGGTTTTCATGGCGGGCAATAATCGCCGTTCCATGAATTCACCAAACCCCTGAATGCCCGACAGATTGGTTTCGTTCAGATCGCTGATACGCTTCTGAACCAGTTCAAAGTAGGCATCGCTGGCCGAAAGCCGGAACTGGGTTTTTGACGACAGGGCTTCAACCGATGACGAAATTCTGGAGATTTTCTGTTGCAGTCCCAGGTCGCGTGATTGATCTTCGGCCACCGCATCGTACGATGCGGCGAGTTCATGGCTGACTTCAACGAGGGCCTGTTCGTCAGCGGCAAGTTGCGGAAAAGCCGCTTGCACATCAGGCAATGTTAACAATGCCATCATTCGATAGGTTTCGATCTCGACAAGTCCCTGCAGTTGGCGGCCGGCTTGTCGTGACCCCATGCACTGATTCATGAATAACAGATTGGAGCGGCCATCTGTATCAATACGGAAGTCGGTATAGGCAGCGCCTGCCCCACGTGCAATGAGCCCGCCGATGACCGTGTTGCCCGAGAAATAGGGGGCAATGTCGTGAACGCTGGGCAGTTGCGCCACCTGGCAAACACGGATGTTCATGGCGACGAGTAACTCGCCAGGCAAGCGGCGCACCCACGAATTGAGATCACAGAAAAACACGGGCTCGGTATTCAGATCATTGCTAGCGGTTTGCTGAAAGAACCACCAGGAAGAGAATTCGCTGTGGCGTTCATATTTAACGCGGAAGCGTAGGCCCATTTGTCCGTTGGGGCATTGCTCGGGGTTGATGGCAACATCGAACTCGATACTGTTGCCCCGCAGAAGCGGGCAGGCGTCGCCGCCCAGGGAATCGCAGAGATCGCGAATCAGCACTTCTTCCTGTAAACGTTTGCCGGCTGTGCCTACCAGCGCCAGATAGAGTACATGTTCGTTGGGCCACAACGCCACAGGCGGTCGGGCATGCAATTCGTCGTTCAGACGAAACCGGTCGGCATGATCCAGCGGATGTTGGATATGTTTCATGATTCGGTGCGTTGTGTAAACAGAAACATGTTAACCATAAAGCAACACGGGTGGGGAAAAACTGCCTGGAACCGGTCTGCTTCTTTGAATTTTTATGGGTTGAGGCGGTTTCATCGCCAGTTCGGTGACGGTATCGGTTAGCATCGCACGATGCAAAAAAATGCCATAGACCGTTCTCTGTTGATCGACGGCTTAAAGGCGCTGGCCGCGCAGACGATCGTGATTCACCATCTGGCTTCTTATGGGCCGATGGCCGTATCGGCCGGGATGGCGGCGCCGGATCTGGCCGCCTGGTTTCTGGTGTATGGTCGGTGGGCGGTACAGGTTTTTCTGGTCGTTGCCGGCTTTCTGACCGCGCAGAGCCTGTGTGAACGGCCTGGTGCGTTATCGCGTCCGTGGAGCCTGGTGGCAAAACGCTATATTCGCCTGGCGTGGCCTTTTGGTGTGGCTGTAACGCTGGCGGTTTTTGTTGCCGCATTGGCGCGATTCTGGACGGATGATGCCATTTTGCCGGCCGAGGCCACCTGGCGGCAGTATCTGGCGCACTGGTTGTTGATCCATGCCGTGACCGGACAGGAGTCGCTCTCGACCGGGGTCTGGTATGTGGCGGTGGATTTTCAGTTGTTTGTGCTGACGACGCTGCTGCTCTGGACTGCGCAGGCATTGCGCTGGCGTGGTTGGGCGCCGTTGTTGATCGGTCTGCTGACAGCGGCATCCCTGATCTGGATCCGAACCTGGCAGGACTGGGATAACTGGGCACCTTATTTTTACAATGCGTATGGCGTCGGGTTGCTGGTGGGTTGGTTGGGCTTGCGTGAACGGGGCGAATTGCGCTGGGTGCGCTGGATATTGCTCGGTGTGATGCTGGTGATGTGCTGGCAGTTGTTCGTTGCGCCCAATGGTCGGCTGGTCGTGGTGCTGACGACGGCGGCCTTGCTGGGCTTGTCCGGTCACCCTATCGGACGTGCCGTGTCGGCCTGGTCCCTCTGGCAGGGACATTTCGGCACGATGATCCATTACCTGGGGGCCAGGTCGTATGCGCTCTTTCTGCTGCATTTTCCGGTCAGTATGCTGGTCAATGCCGCGCAGGACCGCTTTGATTGGGTAAGCCCCACTGAAGGTATGCTCGCCATGTTCGTTGCCTGGTTGTTGAGCATGGTGGCTGCCGATATCTTCTATCGCACCGTGGAGCGCCAGGGCGTTGCGCTGAGTCGTCGTATTCGCTGATCTGGTGAACAGGCCGTAAAAGCGGCACAATAGCGACGACCATTTACGGAATGAAGCGCATGACCTATCGCTGGTTGACAACGGGTGTCGCACGCGGCCTGGCTTTACTCGGCTTGGCATTGCTGGTGAGCGTCAGTGCAGTCGCGGATCCGTCTGACAGTACGGCATTGTGGCTGCGGCAAGGCAAACCCCTGCCCGTTGCTTTGGACGCAGTGCGTATTCTGCAGCAGGCTGGCGATGAGGGTTTGGACCCTCGGGATTACAGTGCGCCGGATCTGACTAACGCCGTGAATCAGGCGCAGAGCGGTTTGTCGGCGTCGGCACAGATTGCCTTGGCCAATGCGCTGGATTTGGCGATGCGTCGCTATCTGCATGACTTGCACTATGGTCGGGTGGACCCGGCATCGGTTTATGCCAATTTCAATGTGCCGCCGAAAACGCTGGATGTGGCGGCAACCTTGCACGCCGCTTTGCTGGCCGGAAACCTGGAGCAGGCCGTGAAGGCGGCCACGCCGCAGTTTCCCTTGTATCAGGCATTGCGGCCATGGCTGGCGCGTTATCGGGCATTGGAGAATGACCCTGCCTGGAATACCGCACTGCCGCCGTTGCCGGCTAAGAAACTGGTGCCCGGCGAGGCGTATGCGGGCACGGCTCGGCTCGCGGCCCGCTTGGTCTCGTTAGGCGACCTGCCCAAAGACTTCGTGGCCCCGGAGCGTTATCAGGGCCCGTTGGTGGATGGTGTCAAACAATTTCAGCGACGCCATGGCCTCACGCCGGATGGCGTGATTGGTAAAACAACCCTCGAACAGTTGAACGTGCCACCGTCAGCGCGTGTGGCGCAGATCGCGCTGACAATGGAGCGGCTGCGCTGGACGCCGCTGATGGTGGATAAGCGTATGCTGGTGGTGAATCTGCCGGAGTTCGAATTGCGCGGTCTGGAGATTGACGGGACGCAGGTGAAGGTGCCGCTGCAGATGAATGTCATCGTTGGTAAGGCGCTGAATACGCAGACGCCGATGTTTGACGAGCAGATGCGCATGATCGAGTTCAGCCCCTACTGGAATGTGCCGCCATCAATCGCCCGTGGCGAAACGGTACCGAAGCTGCGTCGTGACCCGGGGTATTTTGACCGGCAGGGTTTCGAGATCGTGACACGCTCCGGGGACGTCGTTACGCAACTCAGCGACGCGCAACTGGCTGCCGTGCAGCGTGGCGAGGCACGTATCCGTCAGCGCCCCGGTGCACAGAATGCGCTCGGTGATATCAAGTTCATCTTTCCCAACAACGATAATATCTACATGCATCACACGCCTGCGGTGGGCCTGTTTCAGCGCGAGCGCCGCGATTTCAGTCATGGGTGCATCCGCGTTGAAAACCCGGTGGCGCTGGCCGAGTTTGTGTTGCAGGATGAGCCGGAATGGACGCAGGAAAAGATCCGGGAGGCGATGGAGAGCGGTAAATCCAAAACCATTCGCATCAAGACGCCTGTCATGGTGGTCATTGCTTATGGCACGGCCATTGTGAAGCAGCGGGGCGGCGCCATCTACTTTTACGCCGATATTTACGGGCATGATCGCCAGCTCAGGGAAGCGCTGCTACGCCATAGTCAGGCCTTGCAGCGTGTGGCTGGCAATCTGGCCCGATTGGACTAAAATTAAATAATGAAATCAAAACGCTTTGATCGTCGGGGATTTTTGTCACAGGCTGCCCGATGGGCCGCAGGGAGTGCGGCGTTGCCCCTCGTCAGCGTCCAGCAGGCAAACGCTGCGAATCGGCAATCGCTGATTCAGACGTCTGCGTCGTCATTGATCGGCGTGTCGGGAAGCCGTGCGTTGGCATTCGATCATACGCACACGCGCGAGCGGATCAATCTGGTCTATGCGGTCGATGGCGATTATGTGCCGGATGCGTTGACGAGTTTGAATCGTTTCCTGCGTGATCACTATTCCGGCACAGTGGGCAGCATGGATCCCCAGTTGTTTGACCTGCTGCACCGGGTACGTTTGGCGCTGGGCGGCAAGTCACTGTCGGCTTTTGAGGTGATTTCCGGTTATCGCTGTCCGGAAACGAACGACCATCTGCGCAATTCGCGGGGCGGTGGTGTGGCCAAACGCAGCCTGCATATGGAAGGTAAGGCGGTTGATGTGCGCATCCCCGGTGTGCCGTTGGCGGAGTTACGCGACGCGGCATTGTCGCTGCAGGCGGGTGGCGTGGGTTATTACCCACGCGAGCAGTTTGTGCATATCGACACGGGGCGTGTGCGGAGCTGGGGCTAGGATGCAGCCGTTGTTGGGGTTGCTGCGGTCTATTGGTTTATTGGTTCAGATCGCAGCCCCGAGTCTCTGGTAGCCAGAGGAGCGCGACCGGCAAGGCAATAGCGAGCAGGACGGTTGGATACCAGAGACCGGCCAGTGGGTCACCGGTGCGATCAATGATGAGCGCCACGATCAGTGGCAGCAAGCCGCCGATCCAGCCGGCGGCCAAATTGTGCGGTAGCGCGGCGGCGCTGTAACGGGTGCGCGCAGGAAAGAGTTCGGCCAGCAGTGCGGTTTGCGGGCCAGTTACGAGCGCCAGTGGCAATGTGATCCATAGCATCAGCAGCGCGGCGCCGCCGAAATCGGATGCGGGTTGCCCGCCAATCGCCAGCCACCCGGCAAAGACGGGGTAGATGCTCAGGCAACCGATGGCCAGCCCGGCAATCACGACAGGGCGACGGCCGATATGATCCGACAGCCAGCCGGCCAGCAGTGTCAGCGGAAAAAGGACGGCGGTGCCAACGGCGACCAGCAAGCTGCTGTCAGCACCGCTCATGCCGGCGACGGTTTTGAGGAAGACGCCGCTGTAGACCTGTGCGGAGAAAAAAAGTACGGCGCCACCGGCCGAGACACAGAGAAACAGAACGCCCATGCGCGCCAGCGTCTGCCGGTCACGAAAGCAGTCGCGCAGTGGTGTCCGCGAAAGTTTCGCTTGCATCTGGAGGTGATGAAACACAGGGGTTTCGTGCAGCGCTCTGCGCACCCTGATTGAGATCAGCAGCAGTAAAAGCGATACCCAGAACGGCACGCACCAGCCCCAGGCCAGAAAGTCCTCCGGGCTCAACCAACGTTGCAAGAGCGCGATTTGCAGGGTGGAGGCCAAAATGCCGAGCGGCCCCATGAGTTGCAGAACGCTGGTGTACAGGCCGCGTGCGTGGCTTGGCGCATGCTCCGTCAGATACACTGCACTGCCGCCGATTTCACCACCCGCAGACAGACCTTGCAAAAGACGCAACGTGAGCAACAAGCCTGATGCCCAGAGGCCGGCCTGGGCATAGGTGGGGAGCAGGCCGACGGCCAGGGTGGCGCCGCCCATCAACGCGATGGTGATCATGAATACCCTGCGTCGACCGATGCGGTCACCCAGCGAACCAAAGAGTGCTGCCCCCACTGGACGAACAACCATACCCGCACCAAAGGTCGCCAGGCTGGCCAGCAGCCCGGCCGTTGGGTCGTCCGGTGGAAAAAACAATGGGCCAAACCAGACGGCCAGCGCCGCAAACGTGAGGAAGTCGTACCATTCCAGAAAGGTGCCGAAACAGGCCGCCATGATCACGCGTCGGTGGTCATGGTTGCGTGGTGCGGTGAGGGTTATCTGGCTCATCGGGTTGGTGTGGGAAAGGCTGGTCTAAAGGCGTGATTATCCGTTAGTCTTCGGATTCCGGTACCAAACCCGTCAGGATGATTTATGGGCAGTTTTCGCGAAGATGTCAGAGATCAGGTGGTCGCCATCCGGGAAACGGTGGCCGACGGCTGGAATGACGTGCGTCAATTTACGCAGGAGACCTGGCCGGCGCTGATCCTGTTGCTGTTGATTTTGATAGCCGCCTTGTGGCTGGCAGACCCGGCACCGCCGCGCCATGTGTTGATGGCGACGGGTCCGGCAGGCAGCGCGACGGAGACGCTTGGCAAACAGTATGCAGCCTATTTTGCCCGTCAGGGTATTACGTTGGAGTTGGTGCCGACCGAAGGTTCCGTAGAGAACGTCAAGCGATTACAGGATCAGAATGATCCGGTCATGGCCGGTTTTGTCATGAGTGGCGCTGCAGCGCCACACACGCCGGGCATTCAGACGCTGGGCAGCATCAATTATCAACCTCTGTGGTGTTTTTACCGGAGCCCAGCCCCGCTCTCAGGCACCGCGCGTATTGCCGACATTCTCGGTAACAAGGTCAATGTCGGCACACCGGAGAGCGGTACCTACTTGTTGACCCAGGAGATATTGCGATTGAATGGCCTGGATCCGGATCGATCCAATTTCCGTCAGATGCCGAATGAAGAGGCGATTGACGCACTGGCCAGCGGGCGACTGATGTCGATGTGCCTCGTGGATACCTTTGAATCGGCCAATGTGCAAAAACTGCTCAAGATTGAAGGCTTGCAACTGAGCGATTTCACGCGGGCTGATGCGTACAGCCGTATTGTGCCGTCGATCGAAAAGGTGACCGTGCCCGAAGGCGGTCTCAACCTGATCAGGAACTGGCCGGCACAGCCGGTACCGCTGATTGCGACGACCACCGAGATTCTGATTGATGAACGGTTGCATCCGGCGATACAAACCCTCTTTCTGATGGCGGCAAGTGCAATCAACGGCAAGCAGAACTTTTTCTCGAATGAAGGCGAGTTTCCGGCCTTCAGGGACACGAGCCAGCGGCGCAGCCAGGAGGCGGTTGTGTTTTACGAAAAGGGCACCCCCTGGCTCGTGCAGTTCATGCCGTTCTGGTTGGCCGAATTCGTACGTCGCGTCGGGTTGACGCTGTTGCCGTTCTTCGCTTTTGCCTATCCGGTGATCCGGTCGATGCCGAATTATCACAAGAATCGGGTGCGCAGCCGTATCAACCGAATGTACGGGGCCCTCAAGTTTTTCGAACAATCCTTGCTGTCGGACTATAACCCGGGACAGAAGGCCGATTATCTGGCGCAATTGGATGCGATGGAACGCGAGGCGCTGGGGATG
The DNA here is from genome assembly GCA_048859965.1 of Fluviibacter sp. Classification (GTDB taxonomy): domain Bacteria; phylum Pseudomonadota; class Gammaproteobacteria; order Burkholderiales; family Rhodocyclaceae; genus Fluviibacter. The sequence goes on along the minus strand of JBLIZO010000059.1, from coordinate 489 downwards.
AAGGTACCCAAATCTGTATCGGGTGATTATTACACCTTGCGCAGCTCGATTGATTTTGTCCGTAACTGCCTCCTGCGCGATGCATATACTGCGCATGCGCTGAATGTAGTGACCCAGAAAAATAGTGATGCCGATGAGTGTGAGGCCGAGGATGACGATGCCTGAAGTTCCTATGACGGATGTCTGGCAGGATGGCTGGTATCGGCCGGCGCAAAAAATCGAATCGCCGAATCACGACGCGCGGCCAGAGGGCGTCGCCATCGATTTAGTCGTGATTCATGCCATCAGCCTGCCGCCGGGTGAATACGGCGGCGATGGGGTTGCTCAATTATTTACGAATCGACTGAATCCGGACGAACATCCTTACTACGCCGGCATTGCCGGACTGAAGGTATCGTCACACTTTTTTATTCGTCGGGATGGCGCCCTGATCCAGTTTGTGCCGGTTTCGGCACGGGCCTGGCATGCTGGCGTTTCAAACTGGGCAGG
>JBLIZO010000058.1:0-16378 GCA_048859965.1 Fluviibacter sp. | reverse complement strand
TATTATGAGACCCCTGCTTGCTTCGGTCAATACGATATGAATCCAACCATTGAGCCATTCTTTGATCCGGATACCTGGACGGTTTCCTATATCGTTTATGAGGCTCCTGGTACAGCGTGTGCCATCATCGATTCGGTATTGGATTATGATCCGAAGTCTGGCTGCACATCAACGCACGCTGCCGATACCTTGATTGCGTTTGTGCGAAAAAACCAACTTAAGGTCGAATGGATTCTTGAAACGCATGCGCATGCTGACCATTTAACCGCTGCACCTTATATTAAAGATGCTTTGGGCGGAAAGATCGCCATTGGCGAAAAGATCACGACGGTGCAGGGTGTTTTCAAGACCATTTTCAACCTCGGGCCGCAGTTTGCGGTAGATGGTTCGCAATTTGACCACTTGTTTGCGGATGGCGAGCAATTTCAGATTGGTAAGCTGACCTGTGAGGTTCTGTCATTGCCAGGCCATACACCGGCCTGTGTCGGCTATAAGATTGGGGATGCTGTGTTTGTGGGCGATACCATCGCCATGCCAGATGTCGGTACGGCGCGCTGCGATTTCCCGGGTGGCGATGCGGCACGATTGTTCAAATCGGTGCAGACATTGCTCAGTCTGCCGCCGGAAACCCGCTTATTCATGTGCCATGATTATCCGCCGGGCGGCCGCGAAGTCTGTGTCGAAACGACGGTGGCGGAAGAACGTACAAAAAACATTCATGTGCATGATGGTGTGGACGAGGCCGCTTATGTAGCGATGCGCCAGACTCGTGATCAAACGCTGGCAATGCCGGTTCTTATGCTGCCGGCTGTACAGATTAATATTCGCGCAGGTTATTTCCCCCCGGCGGAAGACAATGGGGTGTCTTACGTAAAAATTCCCTTAAATGCTCTGTGATCCGAAGATCAGACTGGTGGCCAGAAACAGGCCGAACAGCAGGCAACTGAGAATCGTCAGTGGGATTGCGGTTGTCAATTTTTCGAGGTTTGACGGGTCGGTGAGCAGTGCCTTAATGCTGATGCTGGCCGGTATCAGACTGAGTAAACTCAATGCGGCCCAACCAGGTATTTGCTGTTGGGCGATGCCGGTCAGTAAAACGGCATATGCGATGCTATACAAAATTAGACTACCCCAGGGGGCAAACGTCGTACCATAGCGCACAATCAGCGTATGTTTGCCGACACTGGCATCGGCTGTCCGATCCGGGATCTGATTGACGAATAGCACGTTGGCGACCAGTGGTGCATATGCCAGACCAGCATACAGCGCTGTCAGGCTCAGTGATTGGCTTTGTACATAGTCACTACCAATCACCACCATTAACCAGGCCAGTATGATCGTGAGCTCGCCGAGTCCACGGCTTTGTAATTTGAAGGGGGTCGCAGAATAGGCCCAGGCAGAAAACAAGCCTGCAAGACCAATCCACAGCAAGGAGCCGCCGCTCTGGTTGATGAGCCACAGACCGGCGGGAATGACGAGACCGAGCAGGGCATATCCGAAGCGCCGCGTTTGTTTTTCGCTGAGCAGGCCATTCTGAATGAAACGGCTGCCACCGGTAAAGGGTGAAATTCGATCATCGTTGACAGCATCGCAGCCGCTGATTGCGTCATAGTAATCGTTGACGACATTGGCGCCGGCCTGGGCCAGGATAGCGAAAAAAAATGTGATGATGGCCAGTGGAAGCGAGCGGAAGGTCTGGTCGTGTAATGCGCAGGCGAGGCCGAGAAAAACACCGACGGCCGTCACGGAAAGAAATGGCGGGCGTGTCGCGGCCACCCAGAGAGACAAGCGCATTAAAAATCCTCTAACTGCAGTGCCTAGCGTGTTTGCGGGTCGGGGGGGGCGCCAGCGGTTGTTTTGTGAATGAAAACGGCACGTTGGACATCGGTGACCCATACGATCCCGTCGCCAAGATGACCGGTCTGGCCGATGTCCGTAATGCGATCAACAATCTGATCAGCGATCTCATCCGGGCAGATGATTTCGATACGCAACTTGCGTGTGAAATCCGTCAGCTCTTCCATGATTGAAAGCGCCGGGCCGTGACGGACAGGTGCCGAGCAGCCTTCTGCAGGGCTGATGGTCATGCCGGGAAAGCCATCCAGGCTCATCAATGCCTTGCGCAGTTGCGGCATCTTGTTCGGGCGGATGATGGCTTTAATCTCTTTCATGGCGGCTTTGATCAGGCTTCAATCGTTTTTTCTTCGAAGTAAGGATACAGCACCGGGAGCACGAGCAGGGTCAATGCGGTCGATGAAAGGAGGCCGGAAATGACCACGACGGCAAGCGGTCGGGTGACTTCGGAGCCGGGCCCAGTGGAGAAGAGCATCGGAATGAGCGCCAGCAAGGCGACGCTGGCCGTCATCATCACCGGGCGGAATCGATGCTCGCAGCCTTCAAAGACCGCTTCACGCGTGGGAATTCCTTCGTCACGCAGTTGTCGGATAAACGAGATCAGGACAACGCCGTTGAGCACGGCGATGCCCCAGAGGTTGATGAATCCCACAGCCGCCGGCACGGATAGATACTCACCGGAAACGAGCAACCCGAAAATGCCGCCGATTGAGGCGAAGGGCAAGACCAGAATAATCAGCGTCGCTATCCGGAGTGACTTGAACAGCATGAACAGCAGGAAAAAGATGGCGGCGATGGTCAACGGAATAATGATCATCAGGCGGGCCATCGCCCGTTGCATGTTTTCGAACTGTCCGCCCCAGTCCAATGTGTAACCTTGAGGGATATGGACCTGTTCGGCAATTCGCTTCTGCGCTTCCTGAACGAATCCGCCGAGGTCGCGCCCTTCCACATTAACGCCGACCACGAGGCGGCGCTTGCCGCTTTCACGCGAGATTTGCGATGGGCCATCAATGATATCGATCTCAGCCACATCTTTGAGCAGGACATGGGCGCCGCTTGGTGACTTGATGATGATATTGCCGAAGGCTTCGGGGTTGTTTCGATAGGCGGAGGGATAGCGCAAGACCAGAGGGAAGCGGCGTTCCCCTTCATAAACCTGAGTGGCTTCGCGCCCACCATTGGCGATTTCGATGACGTTGTTCACGTCTTCCACATTCAGCCCATAGCGCGCAATTGCATCGCGGTTGATCGTGAGGGTAAGATAGTTCTGCCCGGTGATCTGATCGATACGCAGATCAGTTGCACCATCCATCCCACTCAGGACACGACCGATCTGGCCGCCCAGTTTGCGCAGTTCCTGAATATCATCACCAAAAATTTTAATGGCGACTTGCGAGCGAACGCCGGACACCATTTCGTCAACGCGTGCCGCAATCGGCTGTGAAATTGCAGTTTCGACGCCAGGCAGTGTTTTGAGAGCACTGCGGATACGGTTGGCGATTTCCTCCTGATTCAATTGCCGCGTGTTTGCAGGTTCGAGCGATACGATCGGATCGGACTCATTGGGTTGCCCGGGGTCGGCCGGTGACTCGCCCCGGCCCAGGCGGGAGACAGCCGATTTGACGCCGGGGATCGCCGCAATGCGTTTCATGGCCTCGAATTCCATTCTGACGGATTCATCCAGCGAGATGTTGGCAGCACGGACAATGACAGGCGTGACAGCACCTTCCTTCATGATCGGGATGAAGGATTTGCCCAGAAATGGAAACGTCAGGAGACTGAGCAGCAAGGCGGCGCCCGCGTAAAAAATTACCCGGTGTGGGTTATCCATCGCCCAGTGCAGGGCTCGTGTATAAGGTGCCTTGATACGTGCGACAAAGGGCGTGTCATGCTCAGCGCCGCCTTTGAGGATGAAGGAGCAGAGCACAGGCGATAGCGTGAACGACAAGATCAACGAAATCGTCAGGGCGATGCCGATGGTCATGGCCAATGGTGCGAACATCTTGCCTTCCATCCCTTGCAGCGAGAGCAGTGGCATAAATACCAGAATGATGATGCCAACCCCGAATAGCACGGGCGTGCCGACCTCGCTGGCGGCATCCAGAACGATACGGAGCTTCGAGATACCTTCATCGGCTCGCTGACCCAGCCGTGAGAAGGTATTCTCCACGACGACTACCGAACCATCCACCATGATGCCGATGGCAATGGCCAGGCCGCCCAGCGACATGAGATTGGCCGAGAGATCATAGTGATTCATCACCATGAACGTGAGCAGAGGCGTCAGAATCAGCGTGGCCGTGACGATGATCGACGAGCGGACATCGCCAAGATAGACATAGAGCACAATGATGACGAGCAGAATGCCTTCCAGCAGGACTTTGGCAACATTGAACAGCGCCGCATCCACCAGATCGGTGCGGTCATAGAAGGCGACGATCTGCAAGCCTTCAGGCAACAGACGTTTTTTGTTGATTTCATCAACCTTGATTTTGATGTTGTTGACAACTTCGCGGGCATTTTCGCCGCGCTGCATCTGGATGATCCCGGCGACGGCTTCCGTGACGCCGTCTTTCACGACGGCGCCCTGACGTATCTCGGTGCCCATACGCACCGAGGCGACATTGCGCAGGAAGACCGGTGTGCCGTTGACTTCCTTGAGCACGATATTGCCGATGTCCTCAGTGTCCTTGATCAGACCGATACCGCGGATCAGATAACGCTCGGCGTGCACCGGCATCTGTCCGCCACCGCTGTTGGCATTGTTGCGCGCGATGGCGGCATAAACATCCTGAACATTGAGGTTGTAGTGATGCAGACGCTCCGGATTTACTGAAACCTGATATTCACGGGCATAGCCGCCCATGGTGTTGATTTCTGCAACACCCGGTACGCTGCGAAGCATCGGACGAACGATCCAATCCTGAATGATGCGGCGCTCAGTCAGCTCTTCGATACTGAGCGGTTTCTTGCCATCGGCCGGGTGTTCCAGCGTGTATTGGTAGACTTCACCCAGACCGGTGGATACCGGTCCAAGGACGGGGGTGATGCCGGGCGGCATGCGACCCATGACCTCGATCATTCGTTCGAGGACGATTTGACGCGCCGAATAGATGTTTGTTTCATCGGTAAAGACCAGCGTGATCACCGCAATCCCGTTCCGGTTCAGTGAGCGCATTTCGGTCAGCCCAGGCAGGCCGGTCATGGCGATTTCAATCGGAACCGTGACAAAACGCTCGACTTCCTCGGGAGAGCGACCCGGTGCTTCGGCAGCAATCTGCACCTGCACATTGGTCACATCCGGGAAGGCATCCACAGCCAGCTTATTGATCGAGAACAAACCGGCAATGAGCAGGACTACCCCGAGGACAACGATGACGACCCGTTGGGCGAGGGCGGCGCGAACGATAGGTTGAATCATGATCGCTTAACCGCCAGACAGACGTTTTTTGCGTTCGTTGTTCAGGTGATAGGCCTGTGCTGTCACAATCAGGGTACCGGGTTCCAGGCCGGAGATAACGGGCCGGAGCCCATTGCTCTCCGCGCCCAAACGAACAATGACGAGCTTGAATTGGTTGTTGGGTAACGCGACGAAGACATGGTCATAGCCATCTTCCCGGATCACGGCCGAGGCGGGCACCACGGGTCGATCAACGGCGGTGCCTGAAATCAGCATAGTGGCTAACATGCCGGGTTTGAGTTGTCGATCCGGATTGTCGATCGCGGTTCGAGCGTCCACCGTACGCGAATCATTACTGACCAGTTCGCTGACGTGAACCAGTTGCCCCTCGTAAACCCGGTTTTTCAGCGCCGGTACTTCAATCCTCATGGGTTGGCCAGGCGCCAGCAGATAGGCTTCCTGTTCGGGTACCTGGGCGGTCACCCAGACGACTGAGAGGTCGGATACCGTAAACAAGGCATCGGCAGGTTGTACGACCTGGCCCTGCGCAATGCGTCGTTCGACGACGGTGCCGGGGATGCTGGCGGTGACGGCCGAGATGGAGTTCACATTGCCGGTCTGGCCGAGCGTGTCGATCTGTTTTTGCGGCATGCCCAGCACACGAAGCTGATCGGCCATGGCGCGTCGTTCGGCCGCCGCCGTGGATGCTTCGCTTTCGCGTCGCTGTAGATCCGCCTTGGCGATCACGTCTTCCTTATACAGAATACGTGCGCGCTCGGCGGCGCGTTGCGCCAGTTCATCAGCTGCACGGGCTTTTAAAAATGCAAGTTGTGCCTGACCAAGTTCTGTCGAATTAATGCGCGCCAACACGTCGCCCGGTTCGACCTCCTGGCCCGGAATGGCGATCACGTCAATGACGCGGCCGGTGACGCTGGCACCGATACGTGCGACACGCTGCTCATCAAACGCCACTTTGCCGGTCACGCGCAGCGTTTCCGAGAAAGGCCGAACTTCAACAGGCTGCACGTTGAGTACCCAGATCGGGTTATCGAGCTCCATGCTGTCCGGCGTAATGTCGATAATGTCGGGGTCTTGAATCTGCGCGTCATTGACGCCGCGCGGTCCGCGATGCGGTACTGCCAATACCAGAAGCACCAGTAGGATGGGTGCCCAGAGGCGTACTCGGTGCCTCGTGGTTTCGGGAAGCGACTGCCAGCGTCGCATACCGTTCGGGAATAAACGGTTGAGTAGCGTCGTCAGCGGGCGAAAGACCCAGATATCCAGGCGCAGCATGATCGCGCGATAGAGCGGCCCCAATACGGGTTGCAGATTGGCCCATAAAGGATCGAACCATTTCTGGCGTAGTGGTCTCAGAGCGCGGCCAATGGCGCGGTACTCCTCCATAACAAAACGGTGCAGGGCTGCAAACCGGGGAGGAACGTACTGGTATATCTGCTGGCACTGACGCACGAATCCCTGACGGACATGGCGGAACTGTTGGCGCAGGCGTTCGGAGAAGGTCGATGTTGTCATGGCATTATCGCAGACGTGGCAACGATGGGTTTTCGGGCGAAACTGACACGTTGACCGTTTCGTTAGAAATGGAACGCAAGCGATCAATTTCGACACTAATGGTTGCCAGTTCGTAACGCGCATTGATTAATTCGTTGCGTGCTGCCCGGTATGTGCGTTGCGCGTCAAGCCATTCGAGGATGCCACGTTCGCCATAACGATAAGCCGCCTCGGCGATTCGCTGGGCTGCGCTGGCTTGGGCCAGAATCTGGCTTTCAAGTAGTTGAACCTGGTTGCTGGCGATTTGGTAAAGTCGGTAAGTGGCTTCCAGGGATTCGGATAGCCCCAGTTTCTGGGCAGCCAATTGATGGTTGGCACGCGACAGCTCGGCACGCGCCTGTGATATCTGGCCTGATTTGAAATCCCAGAGAGGCATCGTCAGAGAAAGCCCGGCTGTTGATTTCTGGATCGTCGGATCCACATCACGGGTTGCAATGATGGCAACTTTAGGCAGCCGTTGTCCCTTTTCGTGATCGACTCGATGCTCTGCCGCCAGTCGTTCGGCTTCGCTGCGTGCCAGAAGCGGATTGCGATTCAGCAGCTCTTCCTTGAGCTTGCTTAACGGGGGAAGGGTAATCTTGCGCGGTAGTTCGCCTTGGATATGCCAGTCGGCGGACAATGGGTGCCCAACGGCCAGGCGCAAATTTGAACGCGCCACATCAACACGCAGGATCGCTGCGTCATGAGCACGCTGCGCATTCAGCATCTCTGTATCGGCACGGATCAGATCGAATTTTGGCGACTCACCGACTTTGTAGCGTAGCGCGATACGATCCCGGATCTGTTGCGTCAGTTGCAGATCCTCGGCGGTGCCGCGTGCTTCTGCTTCCCGTCGCAACAAATCGTAGAAGGCCAGTTTGATACGGGCCAGTGCCTCATCTTCAGTACCTTGTCTGGCTGCATCCGTGGCGGCCACTATAGCGTCGGCGGCGTCAATCCTGGCGCTGCGCACATTGGGCATTTCAATGGGCTGGTGCAGCGTGATGTTGTAAGCCTGTCCGGACATGGGCGCGGTGACGTTACGCTCCTGGCCGCGACCGGTTTGTCCACTGATTTCGGGGTTGGGATAGGCACGCGCCGCCGTTGCGCCGCCGCGCGCCGCCTCTACCTGATCGCGTGAAGCCAAGATGCCCGGGTTTTGGTTAAGTCCGATGGCGATCAATTGATCGAGTGTGTACACCGTACCCGCCGCCATCGCCCGGGTACTATGAATAAAACAGAGGCAAAGCAGCGCAGCAAGGCCTGCCGACAGAATATCCTTGCAACGGTAACGTTGCAGACCTCGCGTCTTCAAAATCATGGCAGTAGCTTAGCGAAAAAATATTAAGCCGGTCTTAATACGTTAGTCTTGACTGTTGCGGTGGCATCCGGGGAGACTCGATCGGATGGGCTATGGGTTGGCAGCGGCTGTCTGGCTGATAGAGGTGTCGGTCAATGGCGAGGCCAGCACCTTATCAATGCGCTTGCCGTCCATATCGACGACCTCGAACCGCCAGGATTCCCAGTTGATCGCTTCACTGGCAGCCGGGATCCGGCCCATGAGCAGCATGAGCATCCCCGAGAGGGTGTTGTAGCGGCCCTTGTCTTCTTCCGGCACACTTTCCAGTCCCAGAGTGTCTTTGAGCTCCGGTACGGGAATGATGCCGTCGAGTAACCAGCTGCCATCCTGACGCTGGATCGCCCAAGCGTCTTCGTGGTCGTCGGGCTTGAACTCACCGGCGATCGCTTCTATCAGGTCCTGTAAGGTGATCAGTCCCTGAATTTCGCCGTATTCGTCAATGACGAACGCCATCTGCACGCCGGAGGATTTGAAGTGCTCCAGCAGTTCCATGCCGGTCAGCGATTCCGGCACGAACACGGCCGGTTGCAGGTCGTTTTTGAAGTCCGGGGTTTCGCCGCGCAGCGTCTGTGCGAGCAGTACTTTGGCGTTGATGATGCCGACGACTTCGTCGAAGCCGCCCTTGCATACGGGGAAACGCGAATGTTCCGAAGCCTGGATGCGCTGCAGATTTTCGTTGAGGGGTTCGTTCAGATCCAGATAGATGATGTCACTGCGCGGCACCATGAGCGAGGTGATCTGGCGGTCATCCAGCCGAAACACGTTGCGCACCATCTGCCGCTCGTTCTCTTCGATGATACCGGCGTCCGAGCCTTCTTCGAGTAGCGCATGGATCTCTTCTTCAGTGACCACCGGTGCACCGGCGTGACGAATACCGACGAGGCGCAGTAGGAGTTTTGTTGAGCCGGAGAGCAGCAGCACCAGCGGTCGTGCGGCGGTTGCCAATGCCAGCATCGGGCGCGCCACGATCCGTGCAATGGGTTCCGGGGTGGATTGTGCAATACGCTTGGGCACCAGTTCACCGAGCACAATGCTCAGGTAAGTGATGATGACGACGATCAGGGTTGAGGCCAGTAGACCGGATGTGTCAGAACTGACGCCAACATGTTCCAACCAGCGGGCGACAGGTGCGGACAATGACGATTCGGCGACCACGCCATTGAGAATACCGATGGTCGTGATGCCGATTTGCACCGTTGACAGAAAACGATTGGGGTCCTCGCTGAGTTCAAGCGCGGCGGCTGCGCGCCGGTCGCCACCATCCACCATCCGCTGGAGTTTGGCGCGTTTGGCGGTAATGAGTGCAATTTCCGCCATGGCAAAGAGCGCATTAAGCGCGATCAACGCCAGTAGTATGGCAACGTCCATCAAGGGTTCCGAAGAATATGGAAGGCTTTATTGTACGTCAGGGTTTCTTCTTTGCTTTGCCGCGGGCCGATTTTTGCAGGCTTCCATTCGCCTCCTGCAACACGGCCAGGTTAAATTTTTTACGAATCGCGTTCAGATCGACCTTGGGTTGGGGCAGCTTGGGATTCATCTGTTCCAGCGTTTCAAGGACGATGCTGGCCACGGCGAAGTTACGATACCACTTGTTATCCGCCGGGATCACATACCACGGCGCGCTTGCCGTCGAGGTTTTTTTTAGGGCTGTCTGGTAGGCCGCCTGGTAGTCTTTCCAGAATGTTCGTTCGGAATAGTCCGCTTCGCTGATTTTCCAGTTTTTGGCAGGGTCTGTGAGGCGTGCGGCAAAGCGCGCCAGTTGTTCTTCCGGGCTGATGTGCAGAAAAAACTTGATGACCCGCGTATTGTTTTGCGTTGCCAGCAGGGATTCAAAGGCGATGATCTGCTCGTAGCGCAGCTCAAGCTGCGGCTTGGGGCAGAGCTTATGTACGCGCGTAATCAGCACATCCTCATAGTGCGACCGGTTGAATACGCCGATCTCACCGCGTGCGGGTGCATGTGGGTGAACGCGCCAGAGAAAATCATGACGCAATTCCAGTGGCGTGGGTTCTTTGAACCCTGTTACATCGCAACCCTGCGGGTTCACCATACCCAGAACATGCTTGATCGTGCCATCTTTGCCGGCGGCATCCAGGCCTTGCAATACGATGAGGAGCGATTGCTGGCCTTCTGCATAAAGCCGCATCTGGAGATCACGAATCTTTTTCGCAATTTTTTCAGTAGCAGTGATAGCCGCTTTTTCTGAAAGCACACCGGGTGTGTTCGCGGTTGGTCGGCTGTCAAGACTGAAACTCCGGGGGTTAACCCGGAGCTGTTCTGAAATGCCCATGGTCTGAACTCCGAATGGGGTCTTGGTCTTAGCTGCGCAGCGCCGCGTTCAGCGTGTAGGTACCGGTCATCGAAGCCTGGGCAAGGATATGCCCCTGCATAGCGACCAGTGCCTCCGGACCGGTAAACTTGCCGGTCAAATCCATCCGGGCAACATCCAGCGCATAGACTGTGAAGACATAGCGGTGCAGACGCAGATCGTTCCATGGCGGGCAGGGGCCATCATAACCATAATAGTCGCCACGCATGTCGGCATCGCCGGCAAACCAGGCTGTGTAGTCGTTGATGCCCTGACGTGATCCGAGTGGAGCACCGGGGCCGGCTTTACCGCAGGGCGTGACTTCGCTGGAGAACTGACCGGCGGCGAGCGCGTGGGTATCGGCAGGGAGATCAACAAGCACCCAGTGGAAAAAATCCACGCGCGGGAGATCTTTGTCCACTTCGCGGCCTTCCACATTGACATTGTCACCCACGGAAGGCACGTCTACATCCACGCAGAAAACGGCAAACGACTTTGTGCCAGCCGGGGCCTCAGTCCAGCTCAGCTGCGGACTCAGATTTTTACCCAGGCAGACATGGTTCTTGTCGTTGGGCACGCAGAAGGCGAATTCGCCCGGGATCGGTTGATTGTCGCGGATGCTCTGGCTGCTCAGCTTCACGGATTGTCTCCTTGTGACCGGTTAGGTGAGGGATGGCTCTATCGGCCGTGGTCATTCGGGCAATTCTGCGCCAGCTTCACGATTTGCGAAAGTCTTTTGGCCGGAAACCCAGTAACAAAAGCGTGACGCCATAGACCAGACCCGCACCTGCAATGAGCAGGCTCAGGTGCAGGGCACGGTCGCCAAGGGGGCTTTCGAGCCAAAATGCGTCGTGACCATAGCCCGCGATCAGCACCCCTGACATGGCCGCCAGCGCGATGCCCAGCTTCAGCAGGAACGCACCCCAACCCGGCATGGGGCTGTAAATAGCCGCCTGGCGCAGTCCCCGATACAGTAGTGCGGCGTTGAGGCAGGCGGCCAGTCCGATGGAGAGCGCCAACCCAGCCTGTTTGAGCGGCCCGATAAAGACCAGATTCATGAGCTGCGTTGATACCAGCGCGATAATGGCGATTTTGACGGGTGTCTTCAGGTTTTGGCGCGCGTAGAAACCGGGCGCCAGAACCTTGACAAGAATGAGGCCGCTCAGTCCGACGCTATAGGCGATCAACGCCTGGCTGGTTTCACGCACGTCATGTTCCGTGAAGGCGCCGTGCATAAAGAGCGTGGAAATCAACGGCACGGCCAGAATGGCCAGCCCCAGCGCCGCTGGCAGCGTAAGCAGGAAGCACAGGCGCAGGCCCCAGTCGAGCAGGCCGGAATAGGCTGTCGGGTCACCGCTATGGTGGTGTTTGGTCAGGCTGGGAAGAATCACCGTGCCGATCGCCACGCCAAGCATGCCCGCAGGAAACTCCATCAGGCGGTCTGCATAATAAAGCCATGAGATGCTGCCGCTTTCCAGAAATGAGGCAAAAACCGTGTTGAGCAGCAGGCTAATCTGGCTGACCGAGACACCAAGTAGCGCCGGCACCATGAGCAGGCCGATGCGGCGTACGCCGGGGTCTTGCCAGCAGGTGTGTAAATTGATGCGGAAGCGGGGTAGGCGGTCTATTTTATAGAGCGCGTAAAATTGCAATGCCAATTGCAGGAACCCGCCGATGATGACGCCCCAGGCCAGCGCCTTGACTGGTGGATCAAACCAGCTCTGGGTAAACAGCGCCGTGATGATGAGGCTGATATTGAGCAGTGCCGGCGTGAAGGCCGGTATGGAAAATCGACCCCAAGTATTCAGAATGCCGGCCGCAAAGGCCACCATCGACATGAAAAAGATATAAAAGAAGGTGATGCGAGTCAGCGTCACGGCCAGGTCGAATTTATCCGGCGTTTCCAGAAAGCCTGGTGCGGAAATCGTCACGATGGCGGGGGCCCACCAGATGCCAAGCAGCGCGACGAGCAGGACCACGGCACCCAGCATGCTGCCTGTCCGGTCGATCAGCAAACGTGTTTCTTCGGGGCCGCGCTGCTTGTGATATTCGCCGAGCAGGGGCACAAAGGCTTGTGAGAAGGCCCCTTCGGCAAACATGCGGCGCAGTAGATTGGGTAGTTTGAAAGCAACAAAAAAAGCATCGGTTGCCGCGTCGGCGCCGAAACTCCGGGCGATCACGAAGTCACGAACAAAGCCCAGAATCCGGGACAAAAAGGTGAAACCACTGACCGTGGCGACGGAACGAAGCAGACTCATCACCGAATTGTACGATGGCTTGCGTTCCAAAGTTGTAAGATGGGTTGTGTTTCGCTTTAAAAACCGGTATAGTTTCGCGTTTTAGAATTCTTCCCCGCAAAGGATGTTTCATGGCCAATAGCGCCCAAGCCCGTAAACGCGCCCGCCAGGCAATGAAGCAGCGCGCCTACAACGCCAGCCAGCGTTCCGAGTTCCGCACCGCCATCAAGAGCGTGCGTCGTGCGATTGAAGCTGGCGACAAGGCCGCTGCTCAGACTGTCTTCACCAAGGCGATCTGTGTCATTGACAGCCTCGCTGACAAGCGTGTTGTTCACAAGAACAAGTCGTCGCGTCACAAGAGCCGCCTGTCGGCCCAGATCAAGGCCATGGCTGCCTGAGTCTGCAGGTGACGCCCAATAAAAAAGCACCTTCGGGTGCTTTTTTTACGTCGGCTGCTTGATGATTGGCGGGGCTGTATCCGTCAGCGAACCGGAATATTCGGCGGGTAAACGACAGTTTCAGCAAGAGCGTCGTCAATATTGCAGACTTCCAGACTGCAGACCCCGTCGATCAATGTCAGATCGTTATCCTTGGCAAAATTGGCCAGAAAGCGGTAGGCGATCGGGGAGATGTCGTAGAGCGCCCCGTCAATGAAGACACATTTATCGCCTTCCCATTCGCCGGGGCTGACGTAGGGCGAGTACTTCATCTTCTTTTCGGTGCCAAAGGCCGACATCACACCGCACAGACGCTCGGCCCAATCCGAGGGCCGGAATTTCTTGCCATCGTGGGTTCGGCCAACGATGACGAGGCTGTGGGACAGATCGGATGGGCTTTTGGCGTCGTCTGTCACTGCTGGGGTGTCCATGGCTCACATTCTATCGATTTTTGTGCAGTTGCGGGAGTGGATGTAGCGACACTTTTGCCATAAAATTGAGCCGAACGCTTTATTTCACGCGCTGCGGTGAGGTTCAACGGCTGATTGCGTCATTAATTGATGGAATCCGCCGCTGATCGTTCTCGCCGCTTTTGTTTTTTCGTCCGCTTTTCCGTTGATTTGAGTTGGATCTATGACGCATGTGATGAACACCTACGCCCGCCAACCGGTGGCTTTTACCCACGGCGAGGGAAGCTGGCTGGTGGATACCGAAGGCAAACGCTACCTGGATGCTTTGTCCGGTATTGCTGTGAATACGTTGGGCCACAATCATCCCGAGCTGGTTCAGGCGCTCAGCCATCAAGCCGCACAGTTGCTGCATACCTCCAACCTGTACCGGATTCCTCTGCAGGAAGCGCTGGCCGACAAGCTGGCAGGCCTGTCGGGTCTGGACGAAGTCTTTTTCTGTAACTCCGGTTGTGAGGCCAACGAAGCAGCCATCAAGCTGGCGCGCTTCTACGGGCATCGTCAGGGCGTTGAAAACCCGACGATCATCGTCATGGAACATGCCTTCCACGGTCGTACCATGGCCACCTTGTCGGCAACGGGTAACCGTAAGACCCAGGCCGGTTTTGAGCCCCTGGTCGGCGGTTTTGTGCGCGTGCCCTATAACGACATCGAGGCGATCCGTCAGGTCGCCGAACATAACAAGAACGTCGTCGCCGTATTGCTGGAAATGATCCAGGGCGAGGGCGGCATCCATCTGGCCGATGACCAGTTCCAGCGTGATTTACGTGCGCTCTGTGATGAGAAAGGCTGGTTGCTCATGACCGACGAAGTGCAATGCGGCATCGGGCGTACCGGCAAGTGGTTTGGCTTCCAGCATTCGGGTGTGCGTCCGGATGTGGTGTCGCTGGCCAAAGGCCTGGGCTCCGGCGTGCCGGTTGGCGCCTGTCTGGCAGGCGGCCGCGCTGCCGGTCTCTTCGGGCCGGGGAATCACGGTTCGACCTTTGGTGGTAACCCGCTGGCTATGCGCGCCGCCAAAACCACGATTGATGTCCTGGAGCGCGACAAGCTGCTGGAGAATGCCGACAAAATGGGGCGCGCCATTCGTGAAGGTTTTTGTGCACGTATCGGCGAGTTCCCGGAAGTGGTTGACATCCGTGGCCGTGGCCTCATGATCGGGATCGAACTGGATCGACCTTGTGGCGAACTGGTTGGCTTGGCACGCGATGCCGGCCTGCTGATTAACGTGACCGCCGACTCGGTCGTGCGTTTGTTGCCGTCGCTGAATATTACGCAGGCCGACGTGGATACCTTGGTCGAACGACTCACCGATGTGATCACCCGCTACCTGGGGAAGTAATATGGCGTTGAGACACTACCTGCAATTCAGCGATTTCAATCGCGAAGAGTACGAATATCTCTTTGCGCGCACCCGCTGGATCAAAGAACGCTTCAAGTCCTATCAGCAATACTGGCCGTTGACCGACCGGACGCTGGTGATGATTTTCGAGAAAGCCAGTACACGCACGCGCCTGTCATTCGAGGCCGGTATGCAGCAACTCGGTGGCGCGGCGATCTACCTGAATACGCGGGATTCACAACTGGGCCGGGGCGAACCGGTGGAAGATGCGGCTCAGGTGATTTCGCGCATGAGCGATATCGTGATGATTCGCACCTTTGAACAAAGTATCGTCGAGCGTTTTTCGGCATCTTCGCGCGTGCCGGTCATCAACGGATTGACCAATGAATACCATCCGTGTCAGATCCTGGCGGATATTTTTACCTATCACGAACATCGCGGCGATCTGCGCGGCAAAACTGTCGCCTGGGTGGGGGACGCCAATAACGTCTGTAATACCTGGTTGCAGGCAGCACGTATTCTGAACTTTAAGGTGAATGTTTCGACGCCACCCGGTTATGCCCTGGATACCGCATTGGTTGGTGACGATCAAAGCCACTATGAGGTTTTTGCCGATCCGATGGATGCCGCGCGTGGCGCCGATCTGGTCACAACGGATGTCTGGACCTCTATGGGCTATGAAGCCGAGAACGAAGAACGGTTGAAGGCTTTTGCCGATTGGCAGGTCGATGACGACATGATGCGCGTCGCCAACCCGGGTGCGTTGTTCATGCACTGTCTGCCGGCGCACCGTGGCGAAGAGGTCACAGCCAGCGTGATTGATGGGCCGCAAAGCGTGGTCTGGGACGAAGCCGAGAACCGTCTGCATGTGCAGAAAGCCTTGATGGAATTTCTGATGCTCGGACGGGTCGATTAAACCACGCCAGCATCTTTTAATTAAATGTGTTTTAACCTGAGCGGAAAGCAGCAATGAGCGATATCAAGAAAGTTGTATTGGCCTATTCGGGCGGTTTGGATACCTCGGTCATCCTGAAGTGGTTGCAGGATACTTACGGCTGTGAAGTTGTCACCTTTACGGCGGATCTGGGGCAGGGTGAAGAGCTTGAACCTGCGCGTGCCAAAGCGCTCAAACTGGGTATTAAACCGAAGAACATCTTTATCGACGATCTGCGTGAAGAGTTCGTGCGCGACTTCGTATTCCCGATGTTCCGTGCCAACACCGTGTACGAAGGGGAATACCTGCTCGGCACGTCGATCGCCCGTCCGCTGATCGCCAAGCGTCTGATTGAAATCGTCAACAAAACCGGCGCCGATGCCATTTGCCATGGCGCGACCGGCAAGGGCAACGACCAGGTGCGCTTCGAACTCGGCGCCTACGCGCTGAAACCGGGCGTCAAGGTCATCGCCCCGTGGCGCGAATGG
>JBLIZO010000057.1:0-16478 GCA_048859965.1 Fluviibacter sp. | reverse complement strand
AGGACTATGAAGTCAATTTCCGTCGCATGTTCGGCAATGCACGCATGGATGCGGTGCTGGGTTCCGTTGATGGCAGCGTTCGCTTCTACGGATTGACCCCGACGAGCATGAGGCTCGAAGGTCTGGACCGGCATCATCGTCTGCTCGACAGCTACAGAAAGCTTCACAAAGCGCGGAGCAACGCGGCGGGTTTGGGCAATTAGGGTTTCCGACATGCCCGCCATCAAGATCCTCAGCCTCATCCCACCGATGACGCAGCTCAATACGCCGTATCCTTCAACAGCGTATCTGACGGGTTTTCTGCGTTCGCAGCATCAGCATGCCGTACAGGATGATCTGGCGCTCAAGCTCGTGCTGGCATTGTTGTCGAAGCAGGGCCTGGCCGACATTCGCGCGGCTACCTTGGCACAGCCTGAAGAAGCGCGTAGCGCCAGCGTCAATTATTTCCTGGATTATTTCGCGCGTTACCAACGCAGCATCGAACCGACCGTTGCCTTTCTCCAGGGTAGGGATAGCACGCTTTGCCATCGCATCGCCAGCCGGGGCTTTCTGCCCGAAGGGCCACGCTTCAGCGCGCTGGATGCCTATGATGATGAATCGGGTGATCCATTAGGTTGGGCATTTGGTGCACTCGGTACGCAGGATCGGGCACGCCATTACGCCACGCTCTATCTTAATGATCTGGCGGATGTGATTCGCGATGCTGTTGATGCGCGTTTTGAATTTGTCCGTTATGCCGAATCGTTAGCCGCCAGCCAACCCAGCTTTGAACCATTGGCCCAGGCACTGGCAGCGGTGCCCACTCTGGTAGATACCACGCTGGATCAGCTCACGGTTGAAGCCATTGAGCGCGAGCAGCCGGATCTCGTGTTGTTATCCGTGCCGTTCCCCGGCAGCGTTTATGCCGCGTTTCGGATCGCGCAGACCATCAGACGTGTTGCACCCAATACCCGTATCGTGCTGGGCGGCGGCTTCGTTAATACCGAATTGCGTGAACTCAGTGATCCCCGTGTTTTCGACTTTATTGACTTTATCACCCTGGATGCCGGTGAGCGGCCGGTGCTCGCCATCATCGAACACCTGGAAGGCAAGCGTCCTGTAGAGCGCCTCGTCCGCACCTTTGTTAGAAATGAGGCAGGGCAGGTACAGCGCATCAACTGGCCCGAGCCTGACATTCCTTTTAGCGAGATCGGTACACCAACGTGGGATGGTCTGCCACTTAAGCGCTATTTGTCGTTGCTCGACATGCTTAACCCCATGCATCGCTTGTGGAGTGATGGGCGCTGGAACAAGCTGACTATCGCCCAGGGTTGCTATTGGAAGAAGTGCAGTTTCTGCGATATCAGTCTCGATTACATTTCGCGCTACGAAACTGCCACGGCTGAACTGCTGGTTGATCGCATCGAACAGATCGTCGCCGAAACCGGTGAAACCGGCTTCCATTTTGTGGATGAAGCGGCACCGCCGAAGATGCTCAAAGCACTGGCCGAAGAACTCATTCGCCGCAACGTCCAGATATCCTGGTGGGGCAATATCCGTTTTGAAAAAACCTTCACGCCAGAGCTGGCAGAACTGCTGGCCGATAGTGGTTGCATTGCCATGTCGGGCGGGTTGGAGGTGGCCTCGGACCGATTGCTCAAGCTCATGCAAAAGGGCGTTTCTGTAGAACAGGTCGCGCAGGTCACCCGAGGCTTTGCCGATGCGGGCATTCTGGTTCACGCCTACCTGATGTATGGCTTCCCCACCCAGACTGTGCAAGACACGGTGGACGCCCTGGAGTACGTACGCCAGCTTTTTGAAAACGGGTGCATCCAGAGCGGCTTCTTCCATCGCTTTGTCTGTACCGTGCATTCACCTGTCGGCATGAACCCGCAGGACTACGGCGTTGAACTCGTGCCGCTCCCGCCCACCACCTTCGCCCGAAACGATGTCGGCTTTATCGACCCCACCGGTGTGGATCATGATCTTTTGGGGCAGGGGCTCAAAAAAGCCATCTACAATTTCATGCATGGCATGGCGCTGGATTGGGATGTGCGGGATTGGTTCGATCTACCACCGGCTTTGCCGAAAAAGCAGGTGCCTAAAACAACCGTACCCAGGCAGAAAATTGCCCAAGCCTTGGGTTTCTTTTGAGAGATTTGAATGCGTGTGATGCATCTAGCCGATATGGACCTTGGCGCCGACGCTGCTGCGGCCCGCTTCATTAAAACGGAAATCGTGCATGTGGCCTTTGCTCAGGTGGCGGGCGAACTGACCAGCCTCGAAGGCCCGAATAAATATCAGGTCGGCGATGCGCTGATTACGGGTTGCACGGGGGATTGCTGGAGCGTTGATCGGTGCCGCTTCGACGCGAAGTATCAGGCGGTTGCACCAACGATTGACGGGCAGGATGGTGCTTATACGGCAAGGCCGGTGCCGGTGTTGGCAAAACAAATCAACGAGCCGTTTACGGCGGCACGCTCGGCCGGACGTGATGTGCTACGTGGCGAGGCCGGCGACTGGCTGATGCAGTATGGGCCAGGGGATTTCGGGGTGTGCAGCCGACGTCGTTTTGAGCTGGTGTATCGCCGCGTTGAATAGCGTCGTTAAATCAACGTCAAGCGAACAGGGGCAGCGTCTGCTCAGGGCTTCGGTTCGACGAAGTCAATGGGTGCCGTCGCATCAGCCCAGCAGTTGGGCGTTTCGTAGAGGCGTACACGCTCCAGCTTGAGGTTGTTGCCATAGGCGTGTTTGTAGCAGGGGGCCAGCGTACGAAAGGCCACGGTCGCCAGGTTCTCGGCAGTGGGTACGACATCCAGGACGACGGTCTTGTGGCCGGGTATCTTTTCCAGCAGCGAACGGATGTCGCGATCCTCGGCAAAGACCAGAAACGCATGGTCCCAGAGGTCCACGATTTCGCGCAGCGCAATCGTCTTGATCTCACCGAAATCCATGACCATGCCGTTGGCCGGATCGCCAGCACGCTTGATGACCTCGCCCGACAGGGTGATTTCGAGGGCGTAACGGTGCCCGTGCATGTGACGGCACTGGCTGCGGTGATCGGGGATGCGGTGGCCGGCGTCAAATTCCAGCCGGCGTGTAATGCGCATGACTTCTGGCAAATTCCGGTTTAAATCAAGGCCGTGATTGTATCATTGCGCCATGACCGAGCCGAAGCATCCTGTTGATTCCAAACCTACCGGGCAAACCGTGCGCTGGCTGAGCTTCAGCGATCACGATCCGGACTTTCTGAATCTGACCTATGTGTATCCCGTGTTGTCGCGGCGGATGCAGGGCATCTCGATCGGCATCAATCTGAATACCAATAACGCCTGCAACTGGGCCTGCGCCTACTGTCAGGTACCGGGGCTGCATCGGGGCGATGCGCCCGAGGTCAACTTGAGCTTGCTTGAAGCCGAGCTCAAGGGCCTGCTGGACAACCCGGCCTTGAGCCCGATGATTCCCCCGGATACGCCGGAAGCGCTGCGCCAGATCCGCGATATCGCGTTTTCCGGTAATGGTGAACCGACCAGTTCGCCGCAGTTTCAGTTGGCAGTAGAGATCGCTCGCCGTCAACGTGATGCCCATGGGCTGCAGATTCCGCTGGTACTCATTACCAATGGCAGCCTGATGCTGCGCCCGGAGGTGCAGGCGGGCGTTAAAGCGCTGGCCGAGGCCGGAGGGGTCGTGTGGTTTAAAGTGGATCGATTGTTGCCGGAATCGATGAAGCGTATCAACGGCATCAGTTACAAGCCGGAACAGATCCAGCATCGGCTGGATATTGCCTGCAGTCTGGCGCCGGTATGGCTACAGACCTGTTGGCTGGCCTGGGACGGTCAGGCGCCCAGTGTCGAAGACGAGGCTGCTTATCTGGCGTTTGTGAAACAGAATGTGCATCAGATTCAGGGTGTGCATCTGTACGGTCTGGCGCGTCCCTCGCTGCAGCCCGAAGCAACGCATTTATCGGCACTGAGTGCGCATGCGATGCAAGTCTGGGCGGATAAAATCCGCGCCACGGGTGCGACAGTGCAGGTAAGCGCCTGAGCTGACGGTTGCTATGTCGCGTCTTTGAGCAGCGCGCTATAAGCAGCGGGATCGGTCTCGCGGAGCCGCCGCCCGACCCGTTCGTCATCACCGTTAAGCTGGCTGATATTGACGCTTTCAACGTGCACCAGATGGAGCAGGGCGCTGATTGAGGCGGGTAGCTTGCGGCCCGACTCATAGCGCGAACCGCCGCTTTGCGATACACCGACCGGCGACCAGAACGCCGCTTGGGTTAAACCTAATTCCAGCCGGAGCGTTTTTGGTGGCGTTTGCAGCTTCCCTTTCAAGGGGGCAAATCGGCCGATTGCCTCCCCGGTATTTCTGAACCGCTTCTTGGTTGGCGTGTTCATTGTTGTCTCCCCCGTTTTTTTCAATGTATGTCGGCTTCATACAAAGTCAAATTTATACGCACTGGGTTGGTGCGCTGCGGCATTGTGTTGTTGCCAAATCAAGCGGTGTCGCCCTGATCAGGTGCGGGTTTGCGCTCAAACTAGGCTATAATTTCCAACGTTTGTTCAACCTCTGATAAGACTTACTGATGGCTCTCATCGTTCAGAAATACGGCGGTACGTCCGTCGCCAATCCCGAGCGCATTCAGAACGTTGCCCGTCGTATTGCGGCCTTCCGCAAAGACGGTCACGACGTCGTGGTGGTCGTTTCCGCCATGAGCGGCGAAACCAACCGTCTGATCGCCTTGGCCAAAGCGCTGCAAAACAACCCCGATCCGCGTGAGATGGATGTGATCCTCTCGACCGGTGAGCAGGTGACTATCGGCTTGCTGGCGATGGCGCTCAAGGAAATCGGCGTTGACGCCGTCAGCTACACGGGGGGCCAGGTCAGGATCCTGACGGATAACAGCCATATGAAGGCCCGCATCCTCTCGATCGACGATGCGCCCATGCGCAAAGATCTCAAGGCTGGCCGCGTCGTTATCGTTGCCGGCTTCCAGGGGGTTGATGAAAACGGCAATATTACGACGCTGGGTCGTGGCGGCTCGGATACCACCGGTGTGGCACTGGCTGCCGCCCTCAAGGCCGACGAATGCCAGATCTATACCGATGTCGATGGTGTGTACACCACCGACCCGCGCGTCGTGCCCGAAGCCCGCAAGCTGGACACCATCACCTTTGAAGAAATGCTGGAAATGGCCAGCCTCGGCTCCAAGGTGCTGCAGATCCGCTCGGTGGAATTCGCCGGCAAGTACAAGGTCAAGCTGCGCGTTCTTTCCAGCTTTGAAGAATACGGTCAGGGTGGCGAAGGCACCCTCATCACAGTTGAGGACAACACGAATATGGAACAAGCCATCATCTCCGGCATCGCCTTTAACCGCGACGAAGCGAAATTGACCGTTCTGGGTGTGCCCGATAAACCTGGTATCGCCTATCAGATCCTGGGCCCGATCGCCGAAGCGAATATCGATGTTGACATTATCATCCAGAATACCAGTCACGACGGCACCACTGATTTCTCGTTCACCGTGAACCGTGGCGACTTCGAAAAGGCGAAAGCGATTCTCGAAGACGTGTGCAAGCACATCGGCGCGCGTGAAATCACCGGCGACAACAAGATCTGCAAGGTCTCGGCGGTCGGCGTTGGCATGCGTTCGCATCCCGGTGTTGCCAGCCAGATGTTCCGCGCACTGGCTGAAGAGGGTATCAACCTGCAGATGATCTCCACCTCGGAGATCAAGATCTCGGTCATTCTGGATGAAAAGTATCTGGAACTGGCCGTGCGCGTACTGCACCGCGTCTTTGGCCTCGATCAAGCCAAATAAAAGCCAAGTTCGTTTGACCGGGCGGGGCTGACCCGTTAGAATTCAGCCTCCGGTTTTTACCCTTGGGTAAATCGGTTCGGAGACGTGGCCGAGTGGTCGAAGGCACTCCCCTGCTAAGGGAGCATACCCCAAAAGGGTATCGGAAGTTCGAATCTTCTCGTCTCCGCCAGTATTACGGAACCCGCATCGCCAAAGGCTTTGCGGGTTTTTTATTGGTTGCTTTAGGCTTGCTTTATTGTCGAGGACGAACCCGTGTTGGTTGATCATCTTTGCGAATGTGTATGATGAATGACCATGATTAACGTAACAAATCTCGAACAGGCATTGGCCCGGTTTTCCGAAGAGCGGGACTGGGATCAGTTTCATACGCCCAAGAACCTGGTGATGGCGCTGACGGGCGAGGTCGGTGAGCTCAATGAGATCTTCCAGTGGCTGACAGAAGCCGAGGCCCGTGAAGCAGGGCGTTCGCCGGCCACTGCAGAACATGTGGGTGAGGAGTTGGCCGATGTGTTGCTGTATCTGGTGCGCCTGAGCAGTGTGCTGGGGGTCGATCTGAATGCGGCCGTGGTCGATAAACTGGCCAAGAACGCCTTGAAGTATCCGGCTGATATGGTTCGAGGATCAAGCCGTAAAGCAGATTCAACGGCCGGGTAGGAGAAGTATGCCGTTGCGTTTCGGGTTTGCTCTGTTGCTGGCCACATTGGTGGCGGGGTGCGCGGGGTTTAAGCCGGATACCTCGTTACCGGCAACGGTGGTGGCCAGCCCGAACCTGGACGAGCGTCGCCCATCCCTGGTGGTGATTCACTACACGAGTAACGATACGGCGACGCATTCGCTCAATACCCTGACGTCGCCGGAGCGGCGGGTGAGTGCGCATTATCTGGTTGCCCGTGATGGTACGTTGTTTCAGCTGGTACCGGAGCACAAGCGGGCCTGGCATGCCGGGCAATCGTATTGGGCGGGGCTGACGGATGTTAATTCGGCTTCGATAGGCATCGAGCTGGATAACACGGGGCAGGAGCCCTATGACGACGCGCAGATCCAGACGCTTGAAGCATTGCTGCAGGATCTGCGGATGCGCTACCGGATTCCTGCGGCCAATTTTGTGGGGCATTCGGATGTGTCGCCGGGGCGGAAGATTGATCCGGGCCCCTATTTTCCCTGGCAGCGGTTGGCGCTGTCCGGTTTTGGGCTCTGGTGTGATGCCTTACCGGAGGCGCCTGTGGCATTACCGATGAGCATGCCGGCAATGCTGGTGTTGCTGGGCTATGATCCGCGCATGCCGGAGGCATCGCGTGAGGCGTTTGCCCGGCATTACCTGTCGGATGCTGAGGGCAATATCAGTGCAGACGATGCGCTGGCGAGGCGCACGGCCTATTGTCTGGTGAAGCGGAAGACCGGTCAGGCCTTTGAGCCGGTTTCTCCAGATCAGGCCCCTTGAGGGTTTCCTTCGATCATCGGCCTTCTCTGTAACGGATATATCCGTTACAGAGAGACTTTGGCGGTTAATCTCTGTAACATTTGTACCTGTTACAGAGAGCTTGGTCGAGCTGTCTCTGTAACGGTTACGGAGGCTGTCTTGAGTACCCATTGCTGGACCTGTCTTTCCCCATTTACGCCTAAGCGCAGCGATGCACGTTACTGCTCGGTTGCCTGTCGTGTGCGCGCTTATCGTTTGGCCTTAACGCCAGCAGAACGCTCGAAGGAGCGAGAGCGAGATGCCGCTCGCCATCGGGTGGCGTATGCTGCGCGATTCGGTAAGGAACGTTGATGAAAAAACTCACCAATCTCTTTATTCTTCTCGGCCTTTCGGTCGCGACGATTCTATTTGGCTACGCCATTGCTGTAGAACTGGTGCATGTGACGGCGGTGGCGCTGAAGCTGGGGATCTCCGAGTCAGATGCGCTGGTGCTGTTATTGACGATGA
The DNA here is from genome assembly GCA_048859965.1 of Fluviibacter sp. Lineage (GTDB taxonomy): Bacteria > Pseudomonadota > Gammaproteobacteria > Burkholderiales > Rhodocyclaceae > Fluviibacter. Next base: position 8,754 of record JBLIZO010000057.1, on the reverse strand, counting down.
TTGATGCCGCGCTGGTCATTGACCTCGCGTCTTTGGTCATCGGCAATGCAGCCGCGGAGATTAAGGGTGACGCCACCAAGGACAGCGCCTACATCAAAGAGAAACTGAGTTTTTCTTTGGTCACGATTTCCGGTGTCAACCTGCTGAAGGTACTAACAGATATCAGCGGCACGGAGATTCATGTTGTGGTTGAAGCGGCTGTCATCCATCTGGTATTCCTTGTGACGCTGATCGCGGTTAAGCGCTTGAACAAGGATTGAGGCGCAGGTGACCAAGGTCACCAACCGTCAGTGGCGGCAGAGTCAGTCAGCTATGATGGGTTGCGAGCCGCATGGGTGGGCTTGAACCAGTACCAGAGCAGGCCACAGGCCAGCAGGGCGCAGGTGGCGGAGAATCCAAATGCGGTATTGGGATTCAGGCGCTCGTAGAGTTCGCCGAAGATGACCGAAGACGGCAGTAGGAAGATCCCGACGGTCATGTTGAACCAGCCGAAAGCGGTGCCACGTTTATTACTGGGCGCCAGGTCGGCGACCAGGGCTTTTTCAACGCCTTCGGTCGCGGCGACAAAGAGACCGTATAGGCCAAAGATGAGCGCCAGGGCGATTAAGCCGTCATTCAGGAAACCGAGGCTGAGGTAAACCAGGGCAAAGGCGAGATAGCCACCGAACAGGAGCGGGAATCGTCCGATGCGGTCCGACAGGGCTGCGAGTGGTGTTGCGCCCAGTGCTGCAATCAGCGAGACGATGGCCCAGAGTAACGGGATATAGGCTTCAGGTACACCCAATTCTTTGGCGCGGAAGAGTAGAAAAATATTCGATGAGTTGCCCAGGCTGAACAGGGCGACGACGATCAGAAATCTTTTCAGCGATGTCGGCATTTCTGAAAGATTCCAGCGCAATGGGGTCGATTCCGGCGGAATTTGCCGGGGTTCGCGAATGCATCCCACGAGCGTCAAACAGATAGCCGCGGGGATGATCGCCAGCAGAAAAATGGTGGGTATCGGTACCTGCATGCTTAACAGCGCGTAGGCAAGCAGCGGGCCGACAACTGCGCCGCCGTTATCCATGGCGCGGTGAAAGCCATACGCCATACCGCGCTGATGGCTGGCCACGCTATCGGCCAGCAGCGCATCGCGCGGTGAGGAGCGCAGCCCCTTGCCCAGGCGATCAGCAAAGCGGATAAACAGAACGGTGACCCAACTGCCGGCAAAGGCGACCAGTGGCCGGCTGAGGCCCGCCAAGCCGTAGCCGAAAAACAGCCAGGGTTTGATGCGTTTGGTTTTATCGACCAGCACACCCGATACGAGTTTGAGCAGGCTGGAGGTGGCGTCGGCAACGCCTTCAATCAGACCCAATGCCCTGGGGCCGGCCATCAACGTGCTGGCGAGATAGAGCGGAATCAGCGGGTACAGCATTTCGCTGGCGCTGTCGTTCATAAAGCTGATCAGCCCGATCAGCCAGACCGTACGGGGCATTTTGAAAATGGCGTGCATGCGTGCCTCAGTCAGCGTTGAGCCAGGCAGCGCTAAATTCACGGGTCAGCACGGTCGCAGGTCGCTCCTGAATCGCTCGGGCGTTTTTCCCGGCCCACAGTGGGCTGAAATCCGCCGACCCGATTTTTTCGGCGGCACTGCGCAAGGGCGCCATGGCGGCAGTTGCCAAGGGAAAGGCGGGGGCCAGTGGGCTGATAGGGCCTAGTTCGCGCATGATGCGGTTGACGATGCCGCGTGCCGGGCGACCGCTGAAGAGGTTGGTGAGTGCAGTATCGCTGGCCTGTGGTGACAGTAACGCATTACGGTGCAGAGCAGATGTGGTTGCTTCCGGGGTGCAGAGATAGGCCGTGCCAATTTGTACGGCGTCGGCGCCCAGAGCTTTGGCGGCTGCAATGTCTGCGGCGGTGCCGATGCCGCCGGCCGCGATGACGGGAATGCTCACGCGGGGAACGATCTGGGCAAGCAGGGTGGCGAGCGGTGGTTGCTCACGGATATCGTTGGTGAGGAACATACCGCGATGACCACCGGCTTCCACACCTTGCGCGATGATGGCGTCTACGCCATGCGCTTGCAGCCAGAGGGCTTCATCGAGCGTGGTGGCAGATGACCAGACCTGGGCGCCGCTCGCTTTAACACGTTGCAGTAAAGTGTCGATGGGCAGCCCGAAATGAAAACTCACAACGGCGGGCCGCGTCTGTTCAACCACATCGGCAAACGCGTCGCTGAAGGGCGCGCGACCGCTGCCGATCGGTATGTGCGCGGGGTCAAGCCCGAGTTCAATGTAATACGGCGTCAGCGCATGGTGCCAGGCGTCCAGCGCGGCAGTATTTTCCAGAGGTGTCTGGTGCGCAAAAAAATTGACGTTGTAGGGTAGGCTGGTTTGTTGCCGTAGTGCGGCGATCTCACTGTATAGGCTTTCCGGGGTGTGCATGGCGGCCGGAATGGCCCCGAGGCCACCCCCGTTACAGACGGCAACTGCCAGCGCGGCACCCTGCGACCCCGCCATCGGGGCTTGAATGATGGGGGCGTCCAGACCGAGTGATTGGGCGATAATGGACATGCAATGAGTGTCTCATAGTTTTGCGTGTGAAATTTATTACAAGGCGGTTGCACGGGGCTTGATCTGTAGTGCAAGGGTGTATGCTGAAACAACGGTGGCAAAACATTTGGATTGCGCCGCACAATTACAGGCAAAAGTTGCCACGGTATGATCGCCACACAGGTCGGTGATGACCGTTATCCTGATAATCCACGGAGGAGACATATGACATCACAAAATACTTTCGGTCGCTTTGCCACACTATCGATAGGCGCCCTTGTTGCCGGTTGCTTCTCGATGCAGGTTCTGGCGGCTGATGAGATTAAGCTGGCGATTACCGGCCCCTTCAGCGGGGGGTCTGCGCCGATGGGCGTGTCAATGCGCGATGGCGCCAAGCTGGCTCAGAACGAGCGCATGCTGTCGGCGTATCTGGGTTAGTGGTGGCTGTGATGCCAAAGCGCACATGGACGATTCCGACCCGGCCGGAGCGGCCGTACACCGATGTCTATTTTTTCTGTACCTGTCTGGTCGATTTGTTCGTGCCGGAAGCGGGGCTTGATGCGGTCTCGCTGCTGGAGCGTGCCGGGTTGCGCGTGCACTTTCCGGAAGCTCAGACCTGCTGCGGCCAGCCGGCCTATACCAGCGGTCAACCGGATGAAGCGCGTGATGTGGCTCGTCAGCAGCTGAGCCTGTTTTCCGAACCGTGGCCGATCGTGCTGCCTTCCGGTTCATGCGCCGGGATGATCCGGCATCATTACCCCCAGTTGTTTAGCGGTACGGCAGAGGAGAATCTGGCAGAGGATGTCTCACGCCGTACCTGGGAGCTCTCGGAGTTTCTGGCGGATGTGCTGAAGGTTGAATTGACCGATATTGGCGCGCCGACCAGTGTGGCGCTGCATACGTCGTGTTCGGCTCGCCGGGAAACAGGCGCGCTGGCTGCGACGCGTACCTTGTTGGGTCAGTTGGACGGCGTGACGCTCAAAATACAGGATCACGAATCGGAGTGCTGCGGCTTCGGTGGCATGTTCAGCGTGCGGCATCCGGAGATTGCCGGTGGCATCGTGCGTGACAAGGTTGCCGCGATCAATGGCTGCGGGGCGCGTTCAATGGTAACAGGCGACTGCGGCTGTATGCTCAATATTACTGGCCATGCACAGAAAGTCGGCTGCCCGATTCAGGGCCAGCATCTGGCGAGTTTTCTGCTGGAGCGTATTACCGGCCAATCGGCCGGCAGGGGAGACGACTAATGGCTCAGTCCGCGCGTAGCGTCATTCTGCAACGCCTGCGTGCCGCGCCGTCGCAGATGGTATCCGCACCAGATTTCGCGGCGTATGTCGATCAGCAGCCGCGCGAAGATCGTGCCGCGCGTGTGGAACGTCTGGCACGCAATCTGAAGAACGCCATGGCCGAAGTTCACCGGACAACGCCGCAGACCCTGGACGATGATCTGGCGGCGGTGATTGCGGAAAAATCCCTGAACAAGATTGCCGTTGGCGGCGAGGTGTTAGCCCGCCCGGCATTGTGCGAGCGGATTCAGTCCGTCTGCGCGCTGCATCCGGTACAGTCAGTGCATACCGAACAACGGGCGCTGTTTGATCAAGTCGATGCCGGCTTGACGTTGTCGCATGCGAGTATTGCCGAGACCGGCACCATCGTTTTGCGCAGTGGGCCGCAGGCGCCGCGCCTGTTGTCGCTGGTGCCGCCGGTGCATATGGTGATTGTCGATGCCCAACAGGTGTACGACACGCTATTCGATCTGATGCAGCAGGAAGACTGGGGCCAAGGGTTGCCGACCAATGTGATTCTGGTATCGAGCCCCTCGAAAACCGCCGACATTCAGCAGACGCTGGCCTATGGCGCGCATGGCCCGAAGCAGTTGGTCGTCATGCTGGTGGAAGGCGATTGAGATGAGCCAGCCGATCCATTTTGTGCCGACGGAAGACTTCCGGGCACGTGCCAAAGCCGTTGTGAGCAATCCCGATCTGCAGAAGAGTCTGCGCGGTGCGATGGATTTTCTGCAGGCCAAGCGCCTGGCACAGTTTCCAAATGATACCGAGTTGCAGCGTCTGCGCGATCTGGGTGAATCGATTCGCCAGTACAGCCTGGCGAAGCTGCCTGATCTGCTGGAACAGCTCGAAGCCAAGCTCACCGCCAACGGGATTCGGGTGCACTGGGCTGTGACGCCGGCGGATGCGAACCGCATCTTCATCGAGATCGCACAACAGCGGGGTGCAAAGTCGGTGATCAAGGGCAAGTCGATGGTCAGCGAAGAGGTCGAGCTCAATCACGCACTGCATGATGCGGGGATTGAGGCGCTGGAATCCGACATGGGCGAATACATCGTTCAGTTGGCCGACGAGAAACCGTCGCACATCATCATGCCGGCGATTCACAAGACGAAGACCCAGATCGCCGAGCTCTTTGCCGAGCGTATTCCCGGCGTGCATTACACCGATTCGGTCGACGAGTTGATTCAGATCGGTCGCAAAGTGCTGCGCGAGAAGTTCGCCAGTGCCGACATCGGCTTGTCAGGCGTCAATGTGATGGTGGCCGAGACGGGTACGCTGTGCCTCGTCGAAAATGAAGGCAATGGCCGCCTGAGCACCACGGTGCCACGCGTGCATGTGGCGATCACGGGTATTGAAAAAGTCGTCGAGAAATTGGCGCATGTGCCGCCGATCCTGAGTCTGCTGACGCGCTCGGCGACCGGCCAGGCCATTACGACGTATGTGAATATGATCTCGTCGCCGCGTAAGGCGGATGAGCTGGACGGCCCGGACGAAGTGCATGTCATCCTGCTCGACAATGGCCGAACGCAGGCCTATGCCGACCTGCAGTTGCGTTCGACGCTGCAGTGTATTCGCTGCGGCGCCTGTATGAACCATTGTCCGGTGTATGCCCGCGTCGGCGGTCATACCTACGGCACGACGTATCCGGGACCGATCGGCAAGATCATCTCACCCCATCTGTTGGGGCTGGATTCAACCTATGGCTTAGCGACCGCCTCAACGCTGTGCGGCGCCTGTGCCGAAGTGTGCCCGGTGCGTATCCCGATTCCCGATCTGCTGATTCGTTTGCGCACCGAGGCGTACCATAACCCGGCAACGGCCAGCCAGGCGGTCCGCGGCGCCGGTTCGGCCTATTCATCCGTGGCTATGGCCTTGTGGCATGGATGGGCAGCGACGTATCAGCATCCCCGGTTATATCGTCTGTTTACCTGGTGCGCGACGCGTTTCCGGTTTCTGACGCCGCAGCGTCAGGGTGGCTGGACAATCAATCATGTGGCGATGAAACCGGCCAAACGACGTTTTCGTGACCGTGTGCGTCCTCAGGTTTTGAAGAAGTAGATCGTCGTCATCAGCGTGCCGACGCTGATGACGACACGCTTCAGCCAGTGGGCCTGCATGTAGCGCGCCAGGTAGGCACCGGCGGCGCCGCCCAATGTCGCCGTGACGATCATCAACACGGTATAAGGCCAGGTAATGGCGCCCGCGACGATGAAGGTCAGGGCAGAGACGCTGTAAGTAACGGCCGAGATCCAGTTCTTGAGGGCATTGATTTCCTGAATATCGTCGATGCCCTGAATGGAGAGGGCTGCCAGCGTGAGGATACCCTGGCCGGCGCCGAAGAAGCCGCCATAGACGGTGACCAGAAACTGGAAAAACAGTCCGGCCTTGCTGTGAGGTTGGTCGTCGGTTTGCGTGATGCCCAGGCATTTTTTGCAGCGGTTCACGAGTTGGCTGATCTGTTTGCTGAAGGCGAAAAGCGCCGTGGCCAACAAGAGCAGCCAGGGAATCAGACGGGTAAACGCCTGGTTCGAGATGGTCAGTAACAGCAGGCCGCCAAGGACACCACCGACCATGGCGACCAGCGAGAGCGCGATGACCCAATCCCGGTGTTTGGCCAGTTCACGCCGGTAAACCCAGGCGCTGGACAAGCTGGCCGGCCATAGAGCGACTGTATTGCTGGCATTGGCGGTGATCGGCGGCACACCTGCTGCCAGCAGTGCGGGGAATGAAAAGAAGGTGCCGCCGCCGGCTACCGCATTCATACCGCCGGCCAGAAAAGCGCCGCCGGCTACGATGAGTGCGCCCAGAAGATCAGTGCTGTAATCAAACATGTGGCAGCTGCCCGCGTGCAAAACGTGCATTGTCCGTATAAGCGGCACAAAAAGAAACCCCAGCCGTCTGGCTGGGGTTCCCATCGGGCTCTTTTCTTGTGGGGATAGAGCCTGATTCTCCTCGCCCGGAGTCAATCTTTACCGGACTACATCCTCTCCCGTGGATGAGTGAACAACTGTATCGCTGGTTTCTTACAGGGAAATGACAATATTTTTTATATGGTTATGTCATAAGACGATCGCTGGCGCTTGTTCGGCGATATGATGGCAAATGACCTTTTACGATGCTGGTTAAGTGCCGATGACGATTTCCACGCTGATGAACCACCGCTGGCTGCGCGTCAGTCTGCTGGCTGTGCTCGTTGTTGTCCTCATTTTGATGACCTTGGCCTATACGATGGTTGATTCCCGTAAGGTCGCTCATCTGGCCGCGAATATCGTGGAGCAGAAAACCGGTCGCAGCCTGACCTTGAATGGTCCGGTGTCACTGCGACTTTTTCCGCACCCATCGGTCATTGCCGAGGATGTGGTTCTTGGCAATGCCTCCTGGGCAGTAGATCCGGTCATGCTCAAGGCGGATCGTATTGAGTTTGCTGCTCAGTGGCTCCCGTTGTTGCGCCAGCAATTCGTCATTGATCATGTGCACTTGCGTGGTATGACGTTAAACCTGCAGGCGGCCCCCGCAACTCAGAAAGTGGCAGGGAACTGGGTGCTGACGGCACAGGAAGATACACCTCCTATTGCCACGAAGGGTGATACTGACAGCGAATTGTTTAACCTGAAATCCGTGCAATTGTCAGCGGTGTCCATCAATCTCAAGGATGCGTCAGGTGCACAGATTCAGTCGGTTGATGTTGATCAGTTGGCAGGTAGTCTGTCGGATACACAGTTAGATTTTTCTGGCGGTATACGTTGGCAAAAGCAACCGCTGAATATCAAAGGACTGGTTCAATTCCAACCGAACAGTCCGCTGAATATCACCCTCGGGATGCAGGCAGAGCGCTTAAGCCTTCAACCCGGTGCAGGTACGTCGAAACCATCGGCATCGACCGCGCAGCAGGGCTGGCTATTTGGTACGTCGCCATTGGGTTTTGATGCACTGCCTTTGGTGAACGGTGTTGTCGATGTCGCCATCAAAACGCTGGTGCTGCCGAGCGGTGTGGTTTTGCCCGACTTATCGACCCGAATATCGCTGAATGTGGAATCTGCTGGCGTGCTGCATGTTGAACATTTCAAGGCAAGCCTCGGGCAAGGCACCCTCCAGGCTGATGGCCGGATTACCGGGTATACCGCGAGAACCCCGCAGATTTCTTTGCGCGGCGCCGCTAAAGATTTCACATTGGATCAAGTGATCGCGCAAGCGAACCCGGGAAAAACATCAAATCTCATTCAGGGTGGGCCAGCACAAGCGGCCTTCAATCTGAGTGCGATGGGGCGGTCGCCACGTGAACTGGCATCCACCGTTAACGGTCAGGTGCAACTATCGGTGGGTTCGGCCAACGTCAATAGCGCATTGTTTGATAATGGCGGTGATTTTGTCTTGAGCCTGCTCGATGCTGTCAATCCCTTACGCAAGCGTAGCGAAGAGAACCAGTTGCAATGTTTTGTCGCCTATTTGCCGGTCAGAAACGGCCTGGTTTCGATTGCCCAGAGCATTGGTATTGAAACGGATCGCCTGAATGTGATTCTCGACGGTCAGGTCAATCTTAAAAATGAAAGACTGAACGTCCGCATTTATCCGACCGAGAAAACCGGATTAACGACGGGCGTGAGTGCGGCGGGGATGGTGCAGATCAACGGGACGCTGCTGAATCCGACACTGGGTGTCAATAAGACAGGCGTTGTCAAACAGGCGGCCAATGTTGGTCTGGCGGTTATCACGGCGGGCATCTCACTGGCCGCGCAGAATGTGGCCGGTATGATCAGCAAATCTTCGCCGTGCCAGAATGTGCTGCGTCCGTGGTCCAGTGTGGATGGTCAGATGTCATCGCGCTGAGGATCGGCGCTATTCAGTTTGAGGAGCAAGATGTGAATTCGTTGGGTATCAGGGTATTGGGTCTGCTGTCTATCGCGCTGGCCACTACGATTGTCATGGCGCAGACA
>JBLIZO010000056.1:0-36595 GCA_048859965.1 Fluviibacter sp. | reverse complement strand
ACTTTAACGACATCACCCAGGTTGCCCAGGTTAACGACTTTTTCGAGAAGAATGATTTGCATCGCGATCACCCGTTGTGGTTGTCGGTGAAGGGCAGCAGGGCCAAGAAGCGTGCGCGCTTGATGGCCAGGCCGAGTTGACGCTGGTAGCCAGCCTTGGTACCGGTCAGACGTGCCGGCATGATCTTGGCGTTTTCAGCGATGTAGTCTTTCAGAACATCAACATCCTTGTAGTCGATCTGTTCCACTTTTTCTGCCGAGAAGCGGCAGAACTTGCGGCGCTTGAAGAGGCCGCCGCCACGATTGCGCTTGTTGCGCTCGTCTTTCTTCTTGGTGTTGTTGGTACGTCCAACCATGATGGTTACTCCGGAAAAATTTAGAATTCGATGGTTTCGAGGTGCAGAATCAGTTGACGGCTTTTAAGGCTTTTTGCGGCGAGGAAGCCGGTTGCCTTGAGCGAAGTGCCGATCGTTGCGGCGGCGAGCTGGTGAGCCAGTTTGCCAAGCGCTTTGACAGGTACGTCACAGGTGACCTGGCGTTTCAGTTCGGCTTCCTGCTGCTCGGAGTGGTGTCCCAGCGTCGCTTCCGTGACCGGAATGCCGGCCGGTGTGTACCGGAGCGGCTGGATGCTGAGGAGTTGCCCGCTGAGCTGAACCCGATTGATCTCCAGATGCGTCGTCAATGTTTCGGTGCGTTCGATGCAATGGCTTAGGCAGGCGTCGCTTCAGCGGCGACCGGCTTGGCCTTCTCTTCCTTGGTCATCGGCGACGGCTCGGTGATGGCGCGCTTCTGCTTCATGGTCAGATGGCGCAGCACGGCGTCGTTGAACTTGAAGGCGTGTTCGAGTTCGGCCAGGGTTTCACCGCCGCACTCGATGTTCATCAGAACATAGTGCGCCTTGTGCACCTTGTTGATCGGGTAAGCCATCTGACGGCGGCCCCAGTCTTCCAGGCGGTGGATGACACCGTTCTGGCCGGTGATCAGCGTTTTGTAACGCTCTACCATCGCCGGCACCTGTTCGGACTGGTCCGGGTGGACGATGAATACGATTTCGTAATGGCGCATGCAGGCTCCTTTTGGCTAATACCCCCCGCCATGCGAATGCGGTGGGGCAAGGTGGAAAACCAGAGATTCTATAACAGAATCAATCCTGAAGCCAGCCTTGCACCGCCTTCGGACAACCGGGCTACAACCAGTCGGATTCGTTCTGGGCCCGGCTACCGGCCTGCAGTGCCTTCTGCACCACGTCTCGATTCAGGTCTGGCGCAAAATCCTCAATAAAATCATACTCGTAACGTCGCAACAGTGCACCACGCCGAATCCCGACATAGGTCGTATTGGCCGGAAACAGGTGGCGCGCCTGAATCATCTGCAGACCGGCGACCGCATCGCGCTGGGCGTCATAGGCATGCTCGGCAATGATGCCGACGCCCATACCCAGGCCCACATAGGTTTTGATCACGTCGGCATCAAGCGCATCAAGCACGATTCTGGGCGTCAAGCCCTGTCGCTCAAACAGGCTGTCCAGGCGGCGGCGCCCCGCCACGCCCCGCACATAGGTAATGAGCGGGTATGCGGCCAGATCGGCCAGGCCGATGTCTTTCTGCCGCAACAGGGGGTGCCCTGCCGGTACGACCAATGCGTGATGCCATTGACGGCACGGCAGGGCAACGATACCGGGCGCATCCTTGAGCGATTCGGTCGCAATGGCCAGATCGACATCGCCGCGCACCAGCCATTCAGCAAATTGGTCGGGCATGCCCTGATGCAGCGTCAGCGTCACGTCGGGGTAACGCAGCCGGAAGTGCGTAACGGCTTCGGGCAGCGCGTAGCGTGCCTGGGTGTGCGTGGTGGCGATGACCAGTGCACCGTGCTGCCCCTGGGTGTAGTCATCAACATAGCGCTTGAGGTTATCGGCCTCGGCGAGAATACGGCGCGCATGGATCAGCACCTGGGCCCCCGCTTCGGTGACGCCGGTGAGCCGCTTGCCGATCCGCTCGAAAATAATGACGCCGAGATCGTTTTCCAGTTGCTTGATCTGCTTGGACACCCCCGGCTGGGATGTGAACAGGGCTTCGGCGGCTTCTGACACATTGAAACCGCGTTGCGCGATTTCAACCAGGTAACGAAGCTGCTGCAGGGTCATCGGGGAACCCCTCTTAAATTCCATAAAGTTATAGCATTCTAACCATATATTCTTTTAAGTTGTGTTGTGCGCTGTTAGGATGGCGACCTTACTTTGATATTGCAGCGCAACCCCATGGATTTTCTCTACACCGCTTCGGGCTTTTTAGTCGGGCTGATCGTCGGCATGACCGGCGTCGGCGGCGGTTCGCTCATGACGCCGCTGCTGGTGCTGCTGTTCGGCGTTGCGCCGGCAACGGCCGTCGGCACCGATCTGCTTTATGCCGCACTGACCAAAACCGGTGGCACAGTCGCGCACGGTCGCAAGGGCCACGTCGATTGGCTGATCGTAAGCCGTCTGGGCACCGGCAGTATCCCAGCCGCCGCGATCACGCTCTATGTATTAGCGCAGTTGCCGGGGCACGGCAAGGAAGTCGGTCAAATCATGGCGACCGCCCTGGGCTTTGCACTGCTTCTGACCGCCGGGGCGATTTTCCTACGCGACAAGCTGCTGCGCTACGCCCGCAAACACGAAGATTCTTATGTCCAGCGCCACGTCGGTGGCGTGACCGTACTGGTCGGCGCCATCCTCGGCGTACTGGTCACTATTTCGTCGGTGGGCGCCGGTGCGCTGGGCGTCACCGCCCTCTTCTTCCTGTATCCGCGTCTCGGTACACTGCGCATCGTCGCGAGCGATATTGCCCACGCCGTACCACTGACCGCCGTGGCCGGCATCGGCCACTGGTATCTGGGCAGCGTCGATTTCAGCCTGCTCGGCGCCCTGTTGCTGGGGTCGCTCCCCGGTATCTGGGTCGGCAGTCACATCGCCAGCAAGGTGCCCGAGAAGTTTTTGCGCAGTCTGCTGGCGACCATGCTTATTATCATTGGCGCCAAGCTCGTGCTGCTTTAACCCCTCCTTAGAGAATACGCTATGTACCGTTACGACGATTATGACCGCGCGATGGTAAACGCCCGCGTAGCCCAGTTCCGTGACCAGACCAACCGCTGGCAGGCGGGCGAGCTGAGCGATGACGCATTTCGCCCGCTGCGCCTGCAGAATGGCCTGTATATGCAGCGCCATGCACCGATGCTGCGGATTGCCGTGCCTTACGGCATGATCTCGTCGGCACAACTGCGCGTACTCGGCGCGATTGCCCGGGAAGAAGACAAGGGCTACGCCCACTTCACGACACGCCACAATCTGCAATACAACTGGATCCCGATGGCGCGCGTGCCGGATGTGCTGGAACGCCTGGCCAAAGTGGAAATGCACGCGATCCAGACTTCGGGCAACTGTATCCGTAATGTGACCAGCGACCAGTTCGCCGGCATCGCACCGGATGAAGTGGTCGATACACGTCCGCTCGCCGAGATCATTCGCCAGTGGAGTACGTTCCACCCGGAATTCGCGTTCCTGCCACGCAAGTTCAAGATCGCCGTACATGGCGCCGAGCGCGACCGTGCCGTCGTACAGGTACATGACATTGGTCTGCATCTTTATAAGGACCCCCAGGGCGAAGTGCTGGCCCGCGTTTGGGTCGGTGGTGGCCTGGGTCGTACGCCGATCCTGGGCGAGGTGATTCACGATGCCCTGCCCTGGCGTCACCTGCTCTCGTATATGGAAGCGATCATTCGCGTCTACAACCTGGAAGGTCGTCGCGATAACCCGTACAAGGCCCGTATCAAGATTCTGGTGAAGGCGCTGGGCATTGAAGAATTCCGCCGCAAGGTGGATGCCGAATGGGCAAACCTGAAAGACGGCCCGGCGACGATTACCGATGCCGAACTGGCGCGCGTGTCGGCCTATTTCACGGCACCGGCGTACGCGCAACTCCCCGACACGGACGCCGATTACGAGGCACGGCTGACCAGCGACAAGGCCTTTGCCCGCTGGGTACAACAAAACGTGCACGCGCACCGTGTGCCGGGGTATCGTGCTGTGACACTATCGCTCAAGCAAAAAGGCATTGCACCGGGTGACATCACCGACACGCAGATGGATGCCGTCGCGGACTTGGCCGATGCCTACAGCTTTGGCGAAGCCCGCTCGTCGCACGAACAAAACCTGATTCTGTCGGATGTGGAACTGCGCAAGCTGCCAGAGCTCTTTGACAAGGCGAAAGCACTGGGTCTGGCCAGCTCGACGGTAGGGCTGCTCACCGACATCATCTGCTGTCCGGGCGGTGATTTTTGCGATCTGGCCAATGCCAAATCGATCCCGATTGCCAAAGCGATCATGGAACGTTTCGACGATCTGGATTACTTGCACGACATTGGCGAACTGGATCTGAATATTTCCGGTTGCATGAATGCCTGCGGCCATCACCATGTGGGGCACATCGGTGTACTCGGCGTCGATAAGAACGACGAAGAGTGGTATCAGGTCACGATCGGCGGCCGCCAGGGTAACGACACCCGCCTCGGCAAGGTGATCGGCCCGTCCTTCGCCGCAGCCGACATGCCGAACGTAGTCACCAAGCTGCTGGAAACCTACGTCAGCTTGCGCGAACCGGAAGAACGTTTTGTGGACACGGTGGTGCGCGTTGGCCTGGATCCGTTCAAGACCAGCGTCTATGGCGACCGCCATAACAAGAAGAAGGAGGCCACTCATGGCTGACATCCTGAAAAACGGCCAGGTACATCAAGACCACTGGCAGGTGCTGCGCCTGGAAGCGCCCGCCGAGGGCGAGATTGATCTGGGCGCTGTCAACGTGCCGACCGGTCAATGGCTGGTGCCCTTTGCCCTGTGGCAAGCACAACATGACGCGCTGGCCTCGCGCAAGGACATCGGCGTCTGGCTGTCACCGAGTGATGATCTGTCTGAGGTGTCCAAGCATTTCGGCCAGTGGCCGCTGCTGGCGATCGATTTCCCGAAGTTCACGGATGGCCGTGGTTACTCGATTGCATGGCGTCTACGCAATCACTATAAGTACACGGGTGAGCTGCGCGCTATTGGCAATGTACTCGTTGACCAACTCTTCTTCATGCTGCGCGTAGGTTTCGACACGCTGGCGCTCGACCCAACGGTATCTGCCGCCACGGCAGTGCGCCATCTGACCCCATTTCCGGATGCTTACCAGGGTTCGACCGACAATCCGGAACCGCTGTTCCGCCGGGCGACGCGCCAGGAAGCACGTTCATGAGCAGCACAACGATTTCAACGATCATCCCGGCGGCGGCGCCCAAAGCACCTGCGCGGCCAACCCCGGATGCCGCACTGATCGCCGCTGTGGCCGAAAAGTCGGCACGGGTCATGGCGCGGTTGAACACGATTATTGATCGTTACCCCAACGTCGTATTTGCCAATAGTCTGGGCGCCGAGGACATGGTGCTCGTAGACATGATCTGCAAGGACAACCTGCCCATCGGCATTTTTACGCTGGACACAGGACGCCTCAACGAAGAGACTTACACGCTGCTGGCCGAGGTGCAAAAGCGTTACGACCAGTGCAACTTCCAAATCATGACACCCGACTACACACTGCTGGAGCCCTGGGTACGCGAACATGGCATTAACGGCTTTTACGATTCGGTTGAAAACCGTAAAGCCTGCTGCCAGATTCGTAAACTGGAGCCGCTGGCCCGCGCACTCAAGGGTAAGGACGCCTGGATTACCGGGTTGCGCGCCGCACAGTCCGTGACGCGTCAGAATATGGACTGGGAAGAATTCGATACGCTCAACAATCTGCCGAAGTTCAACCCGCTGATTGAATGGTCGGAAAAAGAAATCTGGGCCTACATTGACCTGAATCAGGTGCCGTACAACGCACTGCACGACCGTTTCTACCCCTCCATTGGCTGCGCGCCCTGTACGCGTGCCATTACGCCGGGTGAAGACGTCCGTGCCGGTCGCTGGTGGTGGGAAAACCCCGAGACCAAGGAATGCGGCCTGCACAAGGCCAAGTAATCAAGCCCCGCAAACGCGGCGAACGCCATTCACTTCTGTAAAATCGCGTCCTATGACACAACCTGCAACCACACTCACTCACCTGGACTGGCTGGAGGCGGAAGCCATCCAGATCATGCGCGAGGTCGCCGGCCAGTGCGAGCGCCCGGCATTGCTCTTCTCCGGTGGTAAAGACTCCATCTGCATGCTGCGCATCGCCGAGAAAGCCTTTCGCCCGGCAAAGTTTCCGTTCCCGCTGGTGCACATCGATACCGGCCACAATTATCCGGAAGTCATTGAGTTCCGGGACCGTCGCGCGGCTGAACTGGGTGAACGCCTGGTGGTTCGCTCGCTCGAAGATTCGATGAAACGCGGCACCATCGTACTGAAGTCGCCGGATGAGTCGCGTAACCGCCACCAATCGGTAACCTTGCTCGAAACGATCGCCGAATTTGAATTCGACTGCCTGATCGGCGGCGCCCGCCGTGACGAAGAGAAGGCCCGAGCCAAAGAACGCATCTTCAGTTTCCGCGATGACTTCGGCCAATGGGACCCGAAGAACCAGCGTCCGGAGCTGTGGGATCTGTATAACGCCCGTGTACACAAGGGCGAGCATATGCGCGCCTTCCCGATTTCCAACTGGACGGAACTCGATGTCTGGCAATACATCGAACGCGAGAAACTCGAACTGCCGTCGATCTATTTTGCCCACACGCGCCCCATCGTGCGTCGTGGCAACGGTATCGTGCCGATTACCGACCTGACCCCCGCCAAGCCGGGCGAAGAAGTGGTAGATCTGCAAGTGCGCTTCCGCACCGTGGGCGACATCAGTTGCACGGCCCCCGTGGAGAGCGATGCCGACAATATCGAAAAGATCATTGCCGAAACAGCCGGCACCACCATTAGTGAGCGTGGCGCGACGCGTCTGGATGACCAAGCAAGCGAAGCCGCCATGGAACAACGCAAGAAAGAGGGCTACTTCTAATGACTAGCCAACAACATACCGAAGATCATGGCCTGCTGCGTTTTCTGACCTGCGGCAGCGTCGATGATGGCAAGAGCACCCTGATCGGTCGTTTGCTGTTTGATACCAAAGCCATTCTGGTCGACACCTTGAGCAATCTGGAACGCACCTCGCAACGCCGCGGTCTGTCGAGCGTCGATCTGTCACTGCTCACTGATGGCCTGCAGGCTGAGCGTGAACAGGGCATTACGATTGATGTGGCTTATCGCTACTTCTCGACCGGCACGCGTAAGTACATCATCGCCGATGCGCCGGGTCACGAACAGTACACGCGTAATATGGTCACCGCCGCTTCGACGGCCGATCTGGCGATCATTCTGGTGGATTCACGCCGTGGCATCCTGACGCAGACGCGTCGTCACGCCAAGATCTGCCAACTGATGGGCATTCCGCAGGTCGTCGTGGCCATCAACAAGATGGACCTGGTCAATTACGACCCGCAGATTTTCGCCAAGCTCCAGGAAGAATTTGCCGAAGTGGCCGCCAGTATCGGTCTGGAATCGGTGCGTTACGTCCCAATGTCGGCGCTGGAAGGTGACATGATCGTGGATCGTGGGGAGGCCATGAACTGGTACGAAGGCCCGACCTTGCTCGAGATTCTGGAAAGCGCCGGCACCAGC
Source organism: Fluviibacter sp. (assembly GCA_048859965.1). Taxonomy (GTDB): domain Bacteria; phylum Pseudomonadota; class Gammaproteobacteria; order Burkholderiales; family Rhodocyclaceae; genus Fluviibacter. The sequence goes on along the minus strand of JBLIZO010000056.1, from coordinate 28,942 downwards.
CATAGCGAAACGCCGACGCACCACGAACTGTTCCGCATGCCGGTACAGCTCGTGTGTCGCCCGCAGGACTCTGCCAATCCGGAGCTGCATGACTACCGTGGGTTCATGGGCCGCATCAGCTCCGGCGTGGTGCGCCCCGGCGATGAGATTGTTGCCCTGCCCTCCGGTCAGCGCAGCAAGGTCACGCATGTGGAAATCGGTGGCGAGAATCTGAATGAAGGCGTCGCCGAGCAATCGGTGACGATTCGTCTGGCCGATGAGATCGACATCTCGCGTGGCGATATGCTGGCGCATCCGGATACCGCCCCACAGGTCGCGAAGGAAGCCCAGGCCATGGTGTGCTGGCTATCGGAAAACCCGCTGGATCGTGCCCGTACCTACGCGCTGCGTCAGACGACGCGCACGGTCAAAGCCAAAGTCGCTGATATTCCGTTCCGTCTGGATATCAACACCCTGGCCGAAGAGGCGGCCCCGACCCAACTGCAGATGAACGACATCGCCCGCATCAACCTGCGCCTGGCGCAGCCGATCTGCTGTGACAGCTACAAGAGTAATCGCAATACCGGTGCCTTCATTCTGATTGACGAAGCGACCAACAATACCGTCGGCGCAGGCATGCTCCTGTAACATCAGGGGATGCCGCCGCTATTGATCCCTATTGTTGTTTTCATCGAGGGCTTTTGCTCCCTCGGTGCGGAGATCATAGCGCTGCGCCGACTGGTGCCGCACCTGGGTAGTTCTATTGTTGTTACGGCACCGACGATTGGGTTCTTTCTGCTCGCATTGGCACTGGGTTATGCCGCGGGCGCCAGGATTAGTGATCGTTACCTGCAGGTGGTTGCCCGCAATTTTCTGATTTCGGCATTGCTGCTAGGCGTTGGGTTTTCCACCCCCTTCGTGCACGGGCTGTTCACACACATCGAACCCGTATGGCTGGCCTATACCCTACTGATTGGCGGCGTGCTTTGTCCTCTAGCCTGGCTGCTGGGGCAGACGGTACCCGCGCTCACCAACCTCATGAAAACGCAGCGCACCGGAGAGGCCAGCGGCATGGCGCTCTATTGGTCTACGCTGGGCTCGTTTCTGGGTTCGCTCGGCCTGTCTGTACTGGTGATGCAATGGCTGGGTATTTCTGCCGCCGTCGCACTATGCGCCCTCTTCCTGCTGATCGGTGCTTTAAGACTGCAACGCGCACCCGCGCTTCGCACACGCGGCTGGCAGGTGCTGGCCGTATTTCTTGCCACGACACTTCTGGTTATTGGCCTGAACGTATCGATGCTGCGCGACCAACTGCTGGATGAGCCACAAGACGTCACGGAAACAGCTTATGCCGATTATTCGGTGATTCATACCCAAACACCGGAGGGCGAACCCATTCGTGTGTTCAAGGTAAATAGTTCAACCGCATCGCTGATTGGCGACGGCAATGACAAAAATTCGCCGCCCCGCTACGCCCGTTATATCGATTACCTGCGTCAAACCCTGCTGAATGATCTGAAGCTGAAAGATGCTGACATTCTGGTGCTGGGTGCCGGTGGATTTACCCTCTCTCATAAAGAGCCGCTGAATCACTACACCTTCGTGGATATCGATCCCAAGATTCAATCGATTGCCGAACAGCAATTTCTGCACGAGCCCATTCGCGGCAAATTCATCGTGGATGATGCGCGCCATTTTGTGGCAGATACGGCCAAAAATTCCAGTATGCACTTTGATGTCGTGGTGGTCGATGTGTACAGCTCACATCACAACATTCCAAGCCATCTGGTGACCCGTGAGTTCTGGCAGGACACACGCCAGGTGTTAAAGCCTAATGGGGTTCTGCTGGCCAATCTGATTCTGGATAGCAAGTTACAAAGCGATTACGCCCGGAATGTGCTGGCAACCATCGAGTCTGTGTACGGCCGCTGTGCCGTTGAAGTGCTCCACAAGGATCGACCGCTCGCTAACGTGGCAGTGCTTTGCCAGAATGGCGGTGCCAGTTTGAGCAGTAAACCCGCTAAGCCCTACACCGATGAAAAGAACGCGGCGGATATCGATCACGCCCGGGCGAATGCCGGGCGCTAAAACTTTCTATTACCTTCTATTAAACGCGCCGGCGACGAACCGCTTCAAACAGACAGACGCCCGCCGCTACCGACACATTCAGGCTATCGACCGAACCGGCCATCGGGATTTTCACCAGGGAATCGCAGGTTTCTCGCGTCAGGCGACGCATGCCATCCCCTTCGGCACCCATAACCCAGGCTACGCCACCGGTAGTGGGCCACTTTGCCGTATAGAGATCTTCCATCGCCTCTCCTGCTGTGCCGATCACCCAGATATCACGCTCTTTCAGCACTCTCAGCGTGCGGGCCAGATTAGTGACCATAATGTAAGGTACCGTCTCAGCTGCGCCCGAAGCGGCCTTCAGGGCGACATCGGTCAACCCGACCGCACGGTCTTTGGGCGCGATAACGGCATGGACGCCAGCGGCATCGGCCACGCGCAGGCAAGCGCCCAGATTACGTGGGTCGGTAATGCCATCAAGCACCAGGAGGAACGGGGGCTCTTCCAGCGTATCCAGCACGTCATCCAGATGAATGGCTTTCTGACGTGCATCGACGCGGGCCACGACACCCTGATGCCTTGCATTCGGTGCCATGCCTTCGATACGTGGATTTTCGACCTGCACCACGCGTGCATTCGCCTGCTCGGCAAGGCGCAACAGATCTTTGACGCGACGATCCTGACGGTTATTGTCCAGATAGATTTCTTTCACGCTTTCCGGGTCATGACGCAGACGCGCCATGATGGGATGGAATCCGTGAATCAGGCGGGTGTTGCTGCTCATGCTTTGTCTCGACGGCTACGTGGGTTGGGTTTCGCTTTGGCCTTGGCGGGGCCGCCGGATTTTACCGCCTTTGCCGCCGGCTTGGCGCCAGATTTCGGTTTGGCTTTCGCGCCGGACTTGGTGGGCGCAGGCGATTGACGGTTCGGTCGTCCCTGTTGGCCGATGGCCCGCGACTTGCCGCTCGGTGTTCCCGAGGCTGCCCTGCCCGCCGTTTTTTTACGCGGCACGGCTTGGGCTTTGGCGGCTTCGGCCTCCAGTAAATGCCGCTCTACGGCTAACGGACGCCCTGTTTTACGGCTACGTGCCAGGGCAAGCGCTTCCCGTTCCCCCATGCCGGAAGATTCTGCATCCGGGTTTGCCTGGACGGCTTCGTCCGTAGCAGTCGCGGGCACAAAATCAATGCGGTTGCTCTCAAGGTCTGCCCGTACGAGCTTCACGCGCAGACGATCACCGACCCGATACTGCTGCTTGGTGCGCTCCCCCATAAGACAATGACGAATCGGATCATGATGAAAATAGTCCGAGCCCAACTCGGAGATATGCACCAACCCTTCGACGTAGACCTGATCCAGTGTGACAAAAGCGCCGAAGGCGGTCACGCCGGAAATAGTGCCGTCGAAAACTTCACCGACACGATCCTGCATGTAGTAGCACTTGAGCCAGGCTTCGACATCGCGCGTGGCCTCATCGGCACGGCGTTCCGTTGCCGAACAGTGCAAGCCAATCTCCTCCCAGGCGCTTTCGTCAGCAGGTAGCTTCACTTTCTCGAACTTGAGCGCGTTCTTGATGGCACGATGCACGAGCAGGTCGGGGTAACGACGGATTGGCGAGGTGAAGTGCGTGTAGTACTCGTAGGACAGCCCAAAGTGGCCGATGTTGTCGGGACTGTAGATCGCCTGCTGCATCGATCGAAGCAGAATGGTTTGCAGCAAGGAAAAATCAGGTCGCTGACGAATCTGATCCAGCAGCTTGCCGTAGTCTTTGCCGGTAGGCGAATCGCCACCCTCCAACCCCAAGCCAAACTCTTTCATGAAGTCGCGCAGAGCCTGTAGTTTCTCCGGACTTGGGGTACCGTGGATACGGAACAGGCCCGGTTGTTTTTTCTGCTCCAGAAAGTCAGCGGCGCAGACGTTGGCCGCCAGCATGCATTCTTCAATGAGGCGATGTGCGTCATTACGGATAACCGGCACAATCGCCTGGATCTTGCCTTGCTCGTTAAATTGCATCTGCGTTTCGACCGTGTCGAAATCGATGGCACCGCGCTTCTCGCGTGCCGCGTGCAGCGCCTTGAACAAGGCATAGAGGGTGTGCAGTTGCGGCTGCACAGCCTGGTGCACTGGCGTCGCCGGGGCAAGCTCTCCCGACAGCCACCCCCAAACCTGGTTATAGGTCAGTCTTGCCCGAGACCGGAAGACGGCCGGATAAAAGCGGTATTTGACGACCTCACCTTCGGCGTTGATCTGGGCATCGCAAACCATCGCCAAACGATCGACATCAGGATTGAGAGAGCACAGACCGTTCGATAACTTCTCCGGCAACATGGGAATGACGCGGCGTGGAAAATACACCGAGTTACCGCGCGCCTCGGCTTCGGTATCCAGCGGCGACCCGGGGCGGACGTAATGGGATACGTCGGCGATCGCGACGACCATGCGCCAGCCCTTGTTCTTGGGTAGCGCTTCGGCAAACACCGCATCGTCGAAGTCTTTGGCGGTTTCACCATCAATGGTCACCAGCGGTATTGCGCGCAAATCTTCACGCTGACCGAGATCTTTATCCACCATGACGATGTCCGGTAGCTTGGCGGCTTCATCCAACACCGATTTCGGAAACTCGAAGGGGAGATCATGCTTACGCAAAGCGATTTCGATTTCCATGCCGGGATCAGCGTAATTGCCCAGCACTTCCTTGATGCGGCCAATGGGCAACGTGCGCTTACCGGGCTGCTCCAGGATTTCAGCAATGACGACCTGACCGGGTTGCGCGGTCACTTCGCCACTTTTCGCTTTGCGCGGTCGCTTGCCGGCAACCGTCGGTTCCGGCGCGATGACGATGCGTGTATGCAGCCGACGATCTTCCGGCACGACGTAACGCACGCCATACTCGTCGAAGATACGCCCGACGACATCGGTATTGGCGCGTTCGGTGACTTCAACGATGCTGCCTTCCGGGCGGCCACGACGGTCTTTGCCGGTGACACGCACCAGCACACGATCACCATGTAGTGCCTTTTCCATCTGACGATTGTCGAGAAAGATGTCGGCGCTCTTATCCCGGCCAATCGATGTTTCCGGACGCGCGAAGCCGAAGCCATCCGGATGCCCTTCAATGCGGCAGGCAATCAGATCGGCTTTGGTCGGCAAGATCAAGGCGCCTTTGCGGTTGCGCATCAACTGCCCTTCACGCTCCATCGCGCGAATGCGACGCTCAAAGGCGTACAGCTCGTCGTCGGTAATGGCCAATTGCTCGGCGAGCTCGCGCTCGCCTATCGGGTGGCCCATGCCCTGCAGTATCTGCAGAACATACTCACGCGAGGGCAACGGGTTTTCATACTTCCCGCACTCGCGCGCGTAATACGGATCCAGCCGACGAATTTGGGCGATCCGTTTCAAAGTCTTTGACATTTTTATTCTTTCATCTATAATTTCGTTTCTTCGCACCTGCCCAGGTGGCGGAATTGGTAGACGCACTAGTTTCAGGTACTAGCGGGTAACTCCGTGGAGGTTCGAGTCCTCTCCTGGGCACCAACGAAAAAACATTGAACCCGCCAAGTTGTCTTCGGCGGGTTTTTTGTTTTCAGGGACTTTATCATCATTTTTTGGCACGTCGGTGACTGACGTTTGAACATGCCAATCCGAAATCCCAATTCAGCACCTTAGATGGTACCAACTCGGCAAAACACAAGCCGCCAGCCCGATATGATTGAGCCCGCTGCTGCGGGCTCAATGTGACAGGATCAGGCAAATGGGTGAACACGAACAATCGTTTCGTCCCGCTCAGGGCCGGTAGACACAATGGCGACCGGCACTCCGGTCAGTTGCTCCAGACGTTCCAGATACTTCTGGGCGGCTGGCGGCAGATCATCCCAGCGCTTAACGCCAAAGGTGGTTTCCGACCAGCCCGGCATGCTTTCATAGATCGGTTCGCAGCGGGCGACATCATCAGCCCCCAGCGGCAGCAGATCCAGGGTTTTACCGTCCAGCTTGTAGCCTGTACATATCTTCAGTTCTTCGATACCGTCGAGCACGTCGAGCTTGGTGATGCACAGCCCGGTCAATCCATTGATCATGGCCGAACGACGCAGCGCGGCAGCGTCAAACCAGCCGCAACGACGTTTGCGACCGGTGACCGTACCAAATTCGCGGCCGACGGTCGACATCTGGTAACCCGGCGTGCCTTCGGTCTCGATATCCAGTTCACTGGGGAACGGACCACCGCCCACACGCGTGGTGTAAGCCTTGGTGATCCCCAGGATGTACTGCAGCATCCCCGGGCCGACGCCGCTACCAGCGGCCGCCTGACCGGACACACAGTTGGACGACGTGACGAACGGGTAGGTACCGTGATCGATGTCGAGCAGCGTGCCCTGCGCGCCTTCAAACAGCAGGTTCTGACCCGCTTTGTTGGCGGCATACAGCGCGGCGGACACATCGCCCACCAACGGCTTGATCTGCTCGGCATCGGCCAGCGCCTGCGCCAGAATCGTGGCGTGATCCAACGGTTCTGCGCCCAGATACTGAGTCAGCACAAAGTTGTGATAATCCAGCAGCTCAGTCAGCTTGGTGGCCAGAGTTTCCGGGTGGAAGAGGTCGTAAACACGCAGAGCGCGACGCGCAACCTTATCTTCGTAAGTGGGTCCGATCCCTTTACCGGTGGTGCCGATTTTGGTGTCGCTGCAGCGCTTGGCTTCACGGGCGCGATCCAGCGCCGCGTGGTACGGCAAAATGACCGGGCAGCCGGGGCTGATTGTCAAACGGCCGCGCACTTTCAGGCCATCGGCTTCCAGCGTGGCAATTTCGCTCAGCAGGTGATGAATATCGAGCACAACGCCATTGCCGATGTAACAATGCACGCCATCACGCACGATGCCGGACGGCACGAGGTTCAGCTTGTATTCCTTCTCGCCGATGACCAGCGTATGACCGGCGTTGTGGCCGCCTTGAAAGCGTACGACGCCGCCCGCATTATCCGTCAGCCAGTCAACGATCTTACCCTTACCTTCGTCACCCCACTGGGTGCCCACGACTACGATATTTTTTGCCATACGTCACTTCTGTTAAAAAAATGAATTGAAACCTTTAGCGGGAGTTTACGCCACCGGCTGCGCGACACTTTGGACAACCCACTGCCCCGCCTGTTGCATCAGCTGGCGGTCGCACACGGCGCCACTATAAACAATCTGCCCGCTCGCCGCACGAAGCTGCTCACCCGGCAAGGCGTCTATGACGCGTTCGCCCAGTTCACGCAGCGTGGCAATGGCCTTTGCTCGCGCGGCGACCTCTACTGACGCAGCACTATCGGGCAACGCTGGCGCAAAGATCGCAGCTTGGGCCGTAGCGACATTCGCCAGTCGGCACAGTTCGCGCAGGTCCAGTGAAAAACCGGTTGCCGGCCGTGCCCGTCCGAAAGCCGCGCCGATCCCGTCATATCGTCCGCCAAGTACCATGGCGGCGGTATAACCCGGACAATACGCGGCAAACACGATACCGCTGTGATAGTGATAGCCTCGCAGATCGGAAAGGTCCAGATACAGCGGCAGATCAGCCGCTCGATCCAGAACGGTCTCCAGATCATCCAGTGCCTTGTGGATCGCCGGGACCTTGGGCAATATGCGGCGCGCCGTTTCCAGAATGTTACGGTCGCCATACAGGCGTGGCATGGCCAGGATGGCGTCGCGCAGATCGGAACGCCAATCCGCCGTTTCGGCTTCCAGCGCCGGTATGTCCTTACGCTGCAACAGCCGGAAAAAGTGTTCTTCACCCTCGCCGGAAATGCCGGCCAGGGTCATGAGTGTACGGAAAATACCCATGTGGCCCAGGTCGATCCGCGCAGCAGGCGCACCAACCGTTTTCAAGGTTGCCGCCGCCAGGCGGACGATCTCCATATCTGCCGCCAGATCCGCATAACCATAGAGCTCGGCACCCAACTGGAAGGGCTGACGGCTGGCCTGCATATCAGCCGGCTGGGCATGCAGCACGCTGTCACAGTAGCAGAGGCGAACGACGCCCGGGCGATTGAGCAGATGAGCGTCAATACGCGCGACCTGAGCGGTCATGTCGGCGCGCACACCCAGCGACCGACCGGTGTCCTGATCGACCAGTTTGAAGGTACGCAAATCCAATTCGCGGCCAGCGCCGGTGAGCAACGATTCCAGATACTCGATCAGCGGTGGCTGCACGAGTTCGTAGCCATGTGCCGCACACAGATCCAGCAGGCGGCGGCGCAATACTTCCAGGCGCGCCGCTTCATCGGGCAACGCATCGGCAACGGATTCGGGTAACAACCACTTCATCATGATATTTGACGTAATACGGTAAGAATAAGTACGCCGGCGATCATGGCGGTCAACCCGAGAAAACGGATCTGACCGTCGCGTAGCTGGAGCATACGTTCGAAGGTTTCCCGCCACATGCGCGGCGAAATGAATGGGAGCATACCCTCAAATACGAGCATCAGGGCAATCGCCAGCCAGATCGTGTCATTCATGCGCGGTCTCCAGTCGGTCACTGATCGGCTTTGGTCGCTGCCGACTGATTTTTCAGGACGTTGGCAAAACTGTCCGACGAACCATACTGGCGGGCATACGCCGCCAGCAACGCGCTCTCGGCACGCTGGCGCACCTGCTGAGCGGCACGATAGGCCTCATCCAGCACCTGTGCCTGCTGACGGCGCTGCATCTCGATCAACAAGCGTTCATCGGCCTCCAAGCCTGCTATCAATTGCCGCCCGCTACGCGTCCTGACGGCGCTCATACGCTCATAGATGGTGTCGGCATCGGCCAGGCCAACCTGACGCAACCCGACCCCTTCGGCCTGAACGCCCAGCGGTGCCAGGCGTTGATTGAGGCCTGCCCGCCAATCGGAGAGCACGGCTTCTGCCGGACCTGTCAGCAACGTAGCGGCCGGATGCTGGGTTAGCCAGCCTTCCAGGGTTTGATTGAAAGCCTGGAGCACTTTGTCATGAAGAGGGGTTTTCCCATTTGTCGTGGCGGTATTGAACAACACCGGATCAGTAATACGCCAGGCAACCCAGCCGGCCAGTTGCAGCGCCTGCTTGTCTGCTGCGGCCAACGTCTGGGGTGCGCGCTGTTCCGAAAGCTGCAGGCGGGTATCCAGTAACCAGACACGCTCAACAAACGGCCAACGGGGATAAACCCCCGGTTCTGAAATGATCCGCACATGATCCGAGCCGGAACGGGTTACTACCGCCACCTGTCCGGTTTCAACAATGGTCAGTGAAAAAATCGCCAGAACCACGAGGATGAGCCCCAACATCGCACCCAGGCGCGCAGGCGTGACGCGCAATGCGGCCACAGACGGCGTCAGACGATCTGTCATAGGCTACTCCCCGAACGATCGATACGTTCACGTGACCGCATACGCTCTCGGTCACGCCATCTATCCGCGCCCTGCACTGATGCACTGTCGGCATTGGTACTGGTCGATGCGTCCGATCCAGCTTGAGGGCCTCGGACAGCAGGCTGGACACGCTCTTGTAACATGGCGGCGGTGGCGAAGATCAGCGGAAACTGTGTGCGCCAGCGGGCGCTGTTTTCAGCCAGGATCTTCAGCGCCTGCGCCGTATCGGTCTTTTCCGAAACGGTTTGCAGCATCTGGCGCTGAACGGCCAATGCCTGTGCATAGTCGATACTTTGGTCCTGCAGGGTCATGGCCAATTTGCGTGCCTTGATCATATTGTCCGTGGCGACGGCCTGTGCATCGCGCGATGCCTTCATGCGGGCTTGAATCTCGCGCTCGCTTGCTTTCATCGCCTGTTGCACGGGTGTCGGTAGCTGCACCTCGCGAATTGCCAGCCCTTTGATCTCAACCCCCAGTTTCAGCGGGGCTACAGCGGCCTGCAGGCTGGCGAGCGCCGTCTGCAACAGGGACGCGCCCATGGCTGCGGTCTGCGAATCAGCTGTTGCCAGCAGAATGGACAGAGATTGCTGCGCCACCGCCTCGCGCACACTGGTTTCCGCCAGCAAGGCGATGAGATCTGCCGGCTCATTGGCACGCGACAGGTAGGCGACCGGGTCGGTTACCTGATACATCGCGGCGTAAGCGACGCCGGCGAGGCTACCATCGGCGGTCAGCATCAACCCCTGGGACTGACGTTGACCCTTCTGGGCAGTCTGCATGGATAAGCCGATCTCCAGCGTCCGGTCGGCAGTCACATTGATCAATCGCACGCTGTCGATGGGCGCTGGCCAACGCCAGTGCCAGCCCGGATCTTCAATCGCGACAATACGCCCGAAACGGCTCAGAACACCTCGTTGCGGGGTGTCCACCAGATAAAAGCCGCTCATCAGCCAAGCGCCGATGATCAGTAACACGCCGATCAACCAGCTTCTGAGGCTGAGCGCCTGCCATCCTGCCTGGGGCATACCATCGTTCCCGCGCTGTGCGGCGGGTGCCGGTAGCGCCAGAGGCTCAGGCGACGGGGGCAATTTTTGTCCCCGCAACCGGGCCAGCCGACAACGTATCTTGTAAACCATCTGGCGCCAAAGCTCTTCGAGATCCGGCGGCCCTTCGGGCGGCGGCACCGGTTTCTGGGGCGCGTTCGGCGTTTTTAACGTCGGAGCATCCTGCTGCCCATCTTCGGGTTGCACCGGTGCAGTACCAGTCGATTCTGGTACCTGCTCCGGTTCTTTCTGTTCCGGCCGGTGACTGTTTCCCCACTGGGGATCATTGATCGACATCAGGCGACAGCGGGGAGGACGCTAACTCCGAGGAGAATTGATTTGACACCCCAGAAACATCAGGGACAGAATGCGCGAATTCGGCAATCGCCGTCCGCAGCCAGGGCAGGCCAACACCCGTCCGTGCGCTCAGGCGTACGCGACTGATTTTACCATAGGCATCCCGCTCAACGCCTGGCTCTGCGGCTGTCAGATCGCACTTGTTATAGACTCGAATCTGCGGCACGTGCTGGGCGCCAATTTCGGATAACACCTTGTTCACTTCGGCGATCTGTTGATCCCGCGCCGGGTTTGCGGCATCGATGACATGTAACAGCAGATCAGCCTGCGTGGTCGTTTCCAGTGTCGCCTTGAACGCTTCCACCAGGGTATGGGGCAGGTCACGAATAAAGCCCACGGTATCGGCCATGACGACATTGCCCGCATCGGGTAACCAGACTCGACGTACCGTGGTATCCAGTGTTGCAAACAGTTGATCGGCCGCATAAGCACCGGAATTCGTCAGGGCATTAAACAGCGTCGACTTGCCGGCATTGGTATACCCTACCAGCGAGATCGTCAGAACGCCCTGTCGCCTGCGCGCCCGCCCCTGAGTTTTACGTTGACGGGCCAGCCGGGCGAGGCGCTCCTTGAGCATTTTGACACGCTGGCCGATCAGGCGTCGATCGGTTTCGAGCTGGGTTTCACCCGGACCGCGCAGACCAATACCGCCGCGCTGGCGCTCCAAGTGGGTCCAACCGCGGATCAGTCGGGAAGCCAGATGCTCCAGTTGCGCCAGTTCAACTTGCAGCTTGCCTTCGGCGCTTTGGGCGCGCAAGGCAAAGATGTCCAGAATCAGTGCGGTCCGATCGATGACGCGACCATGCACCACCTGCTCCAGGTTGCGCTGCTGCACAGGTGACAAGGCATGGTTAAAGATCACCAGCCCCGCCGCGAGCTCTTTGGCACGCGCAGCAATTTCTGCGGCTTTACCAGACCCGACAAACAAGGCCACATCCGGCCGATCACGGCGACAGGTAACGACATCCGCCACCTCGGCACCCGCTGATTCGGCCAACATACGGACTTCTTCAATGGCTTCGCCCAGATCCAGATCACCAAAATCGACCTGCACAATCAAAACACGTTCGGCCATCCGGCCCTGTGGCCGCTTTTGGGATGGCGATCTTGCGAGACGGGGGTCAGACAACCCGGCCAGTGCCGGGTCGATATCGGTCATGCGGCGGGTGGTTCCTGGCTGAAACTGACGGCACGCGCCGGCACCACGGTGGAAATCGCGTGCTTGTAGACCATCTGGGTGACCGTGTTTCTCAGCAGCACGACATATTGGTCAAACGATTCAATCTGCCCTTGGAGCTTGATGCCGTTGACCAGATAGATCGATACCGGTACATGCTCACGACGCAACGCGTTAAGGAAAGGATCCTGCAGCAACTGGCCCTTATTCGTCATTTTTATACTCCGCTTTCTTCTGATTATTGTAGGGGTGGGTTTGGTGCGAGTGGATCAATGTAAAGCAAAAAGCCCCGATGCGCAAAGCATTTGCACGTTTAATCATCGACATAGGGGTTACGCGACACATTAAATTGCAATCGCAACGGTGTGCCCTGCAATTTGAAATGATCACGGAAACAATGCTCCAGATAGCGGCGATAGCTATCCGGGATATGATTGAGCGCATTCCCATGAATCACGATGAGCGGCGGATTCATACCCCCTTGGTGGGCATAGCGGGGCTTGGGCCGGAAAATACCATGGCGCGGCGGCGTTTGTCTGGCCACGGCATCCATGAGCACACGAGTCAGTTGTGGCGTCGAGAGTTTGGCCATCGCCGCCGTATAGGCTTTGTCGACAGAACGCATCACCCCATCCAGCCCACGCCCTTCCTTGGCCGAAATATAGTGGAAGCTGGCGAAATCAAGAAACTTGAAACGACGTTCGATGGCCAGTTTGCATTGCTCGCGCTCGTAGTCGTCAAGGCCATCCCATTTATTGACGGCCACTACCAGCGCCCGCCCAGATTCTTTGATGAACCCGGCAAGATGTGCATCCTGATCAGCGACATCCTGTCGCGCGTCGAGCACCAGAATCACGACATTGGCGGCCTCAATAGCCTGCAAGGTTTTGATCACCGAGAATTTTTCGATGGCTTCGAAAACACGGCCCTTACGACGCACACCGGCCGTATCGATAAGCTGATATTTTTTGTCGCCACGCTCAAACTCGATTTCAATCGCATCCCGGGTGGTGCCCGGTTGGTCAAAAGCAATCACGCGCTCTTCGCCGAGCAGTGCGTTAATCATCGTCGATTTGCCGACATTCGGACGACCGGCGATAGCGACACGCGGCACGCGTTCGGCGCTGTCGTCTTCTTCCGGGTCTTCAGGAAAACTCTCCAGCGCCTCGTCGATCAGACTGCGGACACCTTCACCATGCGCCGCAGAAATCGGATGGGGGTCGCCCAGACCTAATTCATGGAAATCCGCCGTCACCACACCGCGATCCATGCCTTCGACTTTATTGACGGCCACCAGCACCGGACGGTTGATCCGGCGCAACAGTTGAGCGATGTCTTTATCGAGCGGGGTCACACCTTCGCGGCCATCAACTACAAAAATGATGCGATCCGCTTCGTGAATGGCCTGCTCGGTCTGGCGTGCCATTTCTTGCGTAATACCTTCGCGCGACTTGGGTTCAAAACCGCCGGTGTCGATGGCCAGAAAACCTTTACGGCCGATCTTACCGTGACCGTAATGCCGGTCACGGGTCAGACCGGGCATATCGGCCACGATCGCATCACGCGAACGGGTTAGCCGGTTAAACAGTGTGGATTTACCAACGTTGGCGCGGCCAACGAGTGCGATCGTGGGTTTCATTGCAGCGTCACTGACATTAAGGTGCCGCTCCGCGTTTGCAGAACGGCGGTGTTGGGGCCGAGCGCCGGCAGGATCGACATCACGCCATTACCGCCTATGTTCAGGCGGCCGACAAATTCGCCCGTGTCGCGATCGAGCACATGCAGGAAGCCTTCAGCGTCGCCAACGACCAGGCCCATCGGCAAAGCGACCGGCGCAGAGAGATTACGGTACTTGAGGCGATCCTGACGCCAGATCGAAGCGCCACTCATGCGATCAAAGGCATGGACAACGCCCTGCTCGTCGGGAATGAAAACTCGGCGATCATCCATGGCAATGCCGGCGACAGAAGACACTTCTCGCGACCACATCTGGTTACCACCCTGCATATCGAAGCAGGCGGCTCTCCCCTGAAAAGCGACGGCACACATCTGCGGGCCCTGCACGGCCGGTACGCTGACCACGTCGGACACACGGTCCAGCTCAGTGGCACCTCGCGGTACCGAGACCGTGCCTTCCCAAGCCGGTGCACCATTCTGCAGGGATAACGCATAAATCTTGCCACCGGGCATACCGACCAGCACAAAAGGACCAAACGGCAGCGGCGGCGCGACGGAGCGTACGGCCAGCGGCGGATTGCTGCGCTGATAGTTCCAGCGTTGTTTGCCATCGTTGCCGTCCAGCGCAATCACGCGGTTATCGCTGGTTCGGACAATAACCAGGCCTTCGGTGATCGCTGGCGCAGCGACCAGTTCACCCTTGACGTTGGCCGTCCAGGCCGGCTTACCCGTTTCGAAGTCGAAGGCCAATACCTCGCCTTTATAAGTGCCGACAATCACCAGACGCCCATCGCTGGCCGTACCGGACGATAGTTTCTGGTCGGCACTCACGCGCCAGACTTCTTTGCCGTTATCCAGACGGGTAACGGTTCCATTGTTCGACGCCGACAACACCACTGGCCCACCGCTGGCCGGCAAGAAACTGAAATTACCGGCGCTACCGACAGATGACTGCCAATCGGTCCTTACGGTCAAACGCTCGTTGATCGGCGTCAGCGGCGTGGGTTTCGGCTTCGAACTTCCGAACAGACTGCAGCCGGGCAACAGACCCATCAGCACGATGGTCAGCACACCCAGCGCACAGCCACGGGACCAACGTATGGCGCGCTCGTTGATAGTCGGCATGATGATCACGATCTGTTTATCGGTTGGTCGGCGACGCCATCAAGGCATCACGTTTTTCGACGACCAGGCGACGCAATAGTTGGCCGGGTTCACTGGCGGCAAACTCACTGTTAGGCGTCGTCTCTTTGCCGCCCACCTCAAGATTCTTCAACGCCGCATCGTAGCTGCTGCGTGCCTCAGCGACTTTACCCTGAGCCGCATAAACATCACCCCGTGCGGCATCATAACGCGCGGCAAAACCCGCCGGTGCAGCGTCTGACAAAGTTTTCAGCGCAGCTTCGTAATCCTTCTGATCCATCTGGATGCCTGCCAGGCGCAAGCGTGCAATACCCCGCAGCGCCTCTTTGGCGTTATCGGCAACCCAGTTCAATTGCGCTTCGGCGCTTTTGACATCGCCTGCCGCCACCAGCGTATTGGCAGCCAGCAACGCACCGAGAACGGCAAATTGGGTACGGGGATACTGATTGACCAGTTCGCCGGCCGCCTGTTTGACGCGGCTGGTGTCCTGCTGGGCGCTGGCCTGTTGCAGGACTAAAAAGATACGACTGGCTTCGGCATTCTGTGACTTCTGATAGGTCTGCCAACCGTACCAACCCAGCCAACCCAGCGCAACGGCCAGCACAAACCCGGTTGCCCACCCGCCGTATTGCTTCCACCAGCCACGCAGGGCAGCGATTTGCTCCTGCTCTTCGAGATCGTATACCGCCATTATTTTCTCTTCTTCCTGTTTGCTCTATTCGCGCCAAAATCGACCGGTTACGCACCCTGGTCGAAATCACTTTCCGCCCATTGTGACATGATGTACTCAGCCAGATCATCCAGTGCGACACGAACCTGGTTGTTGGCCGTCTCGCCATCTGCCCAATCCTTCTGGCGCATGGCTTTAACCGTGACCTCGCCTTTGGCGACCTCATCCTCACCAATAATGACTGCCAGCGGTGCACCCGAGTGATCCGCCCGCTTCATTTGCGATTTGAAGCTGCCTCCGCCACAGTGATACACAACATCCAGCCCGGTATCACGCAGGCTTTCGGCGACACGAATACCCAGATCGGCCGCGGCAGCGCCCTGGTGAATGAGGTATACATCCGGCGCCACGGCCTGCGGCAGGCTATCGGCATCCTGCAAGAGCGCGAGCAAGCGTTCGACCCCCAGCGCGAAACCACAGGCAGGTGTCGGCTTACCGCCGAGCTGTTCAACCAGTCCGTCGTAACGCCCACCGGCACAAACCGTGCCCTGAGCGCCCAGCGCATCGGTTACCCACTCGAACACGGTAAGGTTGTAATAATCCAGGCCGCGCACGAGGCGCGGATTCACGGTAAAGCGGACCCCCGCATGACGCACCAACGCTTGTACACGCTCAAAATGCGCCAGCGATTCGGCGCCAAGGTAGTCCATAAGCCGTGGCGCTTCAGTGACCAACTGCTGCATGGCCGGGTTTTTGGTGTCGAGAATGCGTAACGGATTGCTGTGCAGACGACGTTGTGCGTCGTCGTCGAGCTGATCTCGATGCGCTTCAAAATAATCAATCAGCGCAGCACGGTGCGCAGCGCGCTCTTCCGGCTGGCCAAGGCTGTTGATTTCAAGACGGATATTGTCCAGCCCCAGATCCTGCCACAGACGGGCACCCATGAGAATTTGCTCAGCATCGACATCCGGACCGGTAAAACCGAAGGCTTCAATACCAACCTGATGGAACTGGCGATAGCGCCCTTTCTGCGGGCGCTCATGGCGGAACATTTGCCCTGTATAGTACAGCCGTTGCGGACGTTCGGCGGCGACGTTGTGCTGGATCACGGCACGTACACAACCCGCCGTGCCTTCGGGGCGCAGCGTGAGTGCTTCGCCATTGAGGCTGTCCACGAAGGAGTACATCTCTTTTTCAACGATGTCGGTCACTTCCCCGATGGCACGCTTAAACAAGGATGTCGGCTCGACAATCGGCATGCGGATCGGCCGATAACCATAGCTCTTGAGCCAGCCGCGCAGCACCTCCTCCAGCCACTCCCAGGATTCGGCCTCATCGGGCAGGATGTCATTCATGCCGCGCACGGCTTGCAGGCGATTGCTCATGGATCAGGCTTTCCGCTGATACGTGCGTTCGACGTACCGATTGATAATGTCTTTGAATTCGTTGGCGATGTTGTCACCACGCAGCGTGACTGTTTTAACGCCGTCTTCGAACACGGGGGCAGCTGGCGTTTCACCGGTGCCCGGCAGCGAGATGCCGATATTGGCATGTTTGCTTTCACCGGGGCCGTTGACGATACACCCCATCACGGCCAGCGTCATGTTTTCCACGCCATCGTATTGATCACGCCAACGCAGCATTTGCTGGCGCACATAGGTCTGGACTTCGGATGCCAGTTCCTGAAAGAACACGCTGGTCGTTCGGCCACACCCCGGGCAAGCCGTAACTAACGGCGTAAAGGCGCGCAATCCCATGGTCTGCAACAGCTCCTGGGCGACCTGGACTTCCAGCGAGCGTGACCCATTGGGCTCTGGCGTCAACGAGACACGGATCGTATCCCCAATGCCTTCTTGCAAGAGCACCGCCATGGCGGCCGTCGATGCGACAATGCCCTTGGAGCCCATACCGGCTTCGGTCAACCCGAGATGCAACGGATAATCGCAACGACCGGCAAGATCACGATAGACCGCAATCAGATCCTGCACGCTCGACACTTTGCACGACAATACGATACGGTCGCCTGGCAAACCGATCGATTCGGCCAGCGCAGCGGATTCCAATGCCGAGAGAATCAACGCTTCACGCATCACGTCATTTGCAGAGCCCGGATTTTCTTTCTTGGCGTTGTCATCCATGACGCGCGCAAGTACCGACTGGTCGAGACTGCCCCAGTTGACACCAATGCGCACCGGCTTGTTATACCGGATCGCCAGTGCGATCATCTGCGAAAACTGTTCGTCCTTCTTTTTACCAAATCCCACGTTACCCGGGTTAATACGGAACTTGGCCAGCGCTTCGGCGCACGCCGGGTATTCGGTGAGCAAGCGGTGGCCGTTGTAATGGAAATCACCGATCAGCGGCACATCGCAGTTCATGCGATCCAGTTGCGCCCGGATCTCCGGCACGGCGGCCGCAGCCTCTGGCGAGTTCACTGTAATACGCACCAACTCGGCACCGGCACGAGCGAGTTCCGCTACCTGAATGGCAGTCTTGAGGGCATCCGCGGTATCCGTGTTGGTCATCGCCTGCACGACGATCGGCGCACCGCCACCCATGGCGACGTCACCGATCATCACGCTACGAGTTAAGTGTCGTTGCATCCTCATGAGATGGGTCTCAGCGCAGAACCTGGCGAGCAACATCATCGCCGCTCAGCTTATCCAGCTTAATCGGTTCATCACGCCAGCGTGCCTGAACCTGTTTGGCATTGCCAATCATGATGTCGAGTGGCGCGGCGCCGGTAACGAACTGGGTGCTACCCGCAGCGTTGAGTTGAGAGTAGATAATGCGACCGGTGTAGTCACGCACCTCGACCCAGGCGGGCGCCGCAAAGCGCAATTCCAAGGTACCCGTTCCTGTTGACGCCTGTTGCTCAACCGTCGGCACCGCTGGCGCGCTGCTCTGTTCATTACTTGCAGCGGGTGCGATTACCGGATTTTCCACCGATGGACTGGGCGCCTGACCGCCTCGAACACGCTCATACAGCGACTGCGCACTTTCCAAAGCACCACTCCAGAAATCGGCTGGCACCACGTATGCCAGAACAACAGCCACCGCCATCATCATCACGCCGGATTTGAGCATACGATGCGTTTGACGTTTCGCCTCGCCATCACGGCGGGTCGTCGGCTTGGCTGCACGCGACGGCAGATTAGAAGTCATTGCTTTTTTTACAGGTGTCGTCGCCCCCGGAATACCGTCCACCAGCGCATCGACGGATATCTCCAGCAAACGACCATAGGCACGAAGAATACCGACAGCGAACGTGCGACCGGGCAAATCAGCCCACTGACCCGCCTCCATGGCATCAATAACCCGCGGGCTTACTTTCAACGCATACGCGGCATCACCAACCGACAGACGTCTGGCTTCACGTGCTGCCTTCAGATCGGGTTGTGTAGGGATGAGCGGCGATTCGGTTGGCCCGTTGGCGTCTGCGTCCGGGAGTTCCAGGGGGTTCTGAGCGGTGTCATTCTGCATGATGCGATATCCGGCAATCCGGTTAGGGTGAGGTAGTTAATGGCGTTGGCAATCCTGATGGCCGGACATCTACCGATATGCCCAGTCGTTCGGCACGCTGACGATACCGATCCGCCAGCGCACTATCACCGATAGCGGCAGCACAACGGCTGGCATTGGCCAAAGCGACCCCCGGCGTATCGTACAGCGGGTTCTGCCAGGCTTGTTCCAGTTGCTCCAAGCCCGCCCGCTGCCGTCCTGTCTGACAGAGGAACCAGCCATAGTTGTTGCGGATATCCGGATCGGACGGCGCAAGCGTGATCGCCCGCTGAAAATAATCTGTTGCAACAGCGTTCTCGCCCAATTGGGCATAAACAAGACCGTACATGCTGTACGCCAGTGCGTACGAGGGGTCGACATGTACCGCTGCTTGTAGCTCGGTGAGCGCTGTTTTCATGCTGCCCTGCTGGTAATACAAGGCTGCCAGCTCGGTATGCACACGTGCCCGATCTTCAGGCGGCGCCTTAACGACAGGTTTTCGCTCCGGCACGCCCGCCAGATTCGTCGTCGTTGTGCAGGCAGCCATCAGACAGCCCGACAGACCGACCAACAGAAACCCGCTGATGCGCATCAGGCCCCCACCTCGGTAACCACCTTGAGATGCTGCGTACGACGGGTTTTATCCTGAACCTGCCCGGCCAATTGACCGCAGGCGGCGTCGATATCATCGCCGCGCGTCTTGCGCGTGGTTGTCACATACCCAGCACCCATCAGGATACTGGCAAATGCTGTAATCCGCTCACGCGAGGAGCGCCGATAGGGGTTACCCGGAAACGGATTAAAGGGAATCAGATTGAACTTGCAGCGGAATTTTGCCTTGGTCACCAACGCAATCAGTTCGCGTGCCTGCGCCGGATTGTCATTGACCCCTTCGAGCATCACGTATTCGAAGGTGATGAAATCGCGCGGCGCATTGTCGAGATAACGCTTACACGCAGCCATCAACTCGGCCAGCGGGTATTTCTGGTTAATTGGCACCAGCACGTCACGTAGTGCATCGTTGGGCGCGTGCAGAGAGACGGCCAACGCCGTCGGACATGCCTCACGCAGGCGGTCCATAGCCGGCACGATGCCCGATGTTGACACGGTCACGCGGCGGCGCGAGAGGCCGTAGGCATGGTCATCCAGCATCAGGTTCAATGCCGGCACCAGGGCTTCAAAGTTGGCCAGCGGCTCGCCCATGCCCATGATGACCACATTGGAGATGATGCGCTCGCCGTCCGGGTCAAAGCCCAACGCCTGATTCGCCAGCCACAACTGACCAATGATCTCGGCCGTTGTGAGATTACGGTTAAAGCCTTGTTTACCGGTCGAGCAGAACGAACAATCCAGCGCACAACCGACCTGCGTTGACACACAGAGTGTGCCGCGGTCAGTTTCGGGGATAAAAACGGTCTCGATGAGATTGCTGGCGCCCACATCCATCAAAAATTTGCGGGTGCCGTCATCCGAGGTTTTATCGGAAACAATCTTCGGCAAGCGGATTTCCGCGACCGAGGGGAGTCGTTCGCGAAATGCCCGCGCGAGATCGGTCATCGCAGCGAAATCAGTTTCGCCACGCTGATAAATCCAGCGCAAAAGCTGATTGGCCCGGAACGGCTTTTCGCCGATCTGGGCCAACCAGGCTTTCAGCCCGGCCAAATCAAGGTCGAGCAGGTTCTGCATCTTGCTGCTTCAGCGATAACTTAGCGGCTGTAAACGTTCATGCCGGGGAAGAAAAACGCCACTTCAACGGCAGCCGTTTCAGGCGCATCCGAACCATGTACCGCGTTGGCATCGATCGACTCGGCGAAATCAGCGCGAATGGTGCCCGGCGCCGCTTTTTTCGGGTCGGTAGCGCCCATCAGATCACGGTTCTTGGCGATTGCGTCTTCGCCTTCCAGCACTTGTACGAATACCGGGCCCGAGGTCATGAACTCGACCAGATCCTTGAAGAACGGGCGTTCTTTGTGCACTGCGTAGAACTGACCAGCTTCGGCAGCCGACAGGTGTACCAGACGGCCTGCGACAACTTTCAGGCCGGCACCTTCAAAGCGGGCGATGATCTGACCAATCACGTTCTTGGCGACGGCATCAGGTTTGATGATGGAGAGGGTGCGTTGGATTGCCATAAAAACTCCGTGTGCGATTCTAGCGGTTTGATAAAAACAGCATTTTAGCAGATGCGCCGGTGGTGCGCCGCGTCAAAGCGGTTGCCAACCGATCACAATAACCATGAGCAAATAGCTCAGGGAGTAGGCAACTGCAATGGGCCAGCCATAGCGAACCCACAGACCGACGGATTTGGCCTCCGGATACATATTGGACAACGCCACCCCCGCCGACGAACCAAACCACAGCATCGACCCACCAAAACCAACGGCATACGCCAGAAAGCCCCAGTCATACCCCCCTTGTTTCAGCGCCAGTGCCGTCAGAGGAATGTTGTCAAAGGCTGCTGATACGAAACCAAGACCCATAGCCGATTGCCAGGATGGCGTCGGCAGGCTTTCGATCGGCATCATGGACGCCAGAGACACCAGAGCAAGCAGAAAGCAGGTGCCCTTCAGGTTCTCTGGAATCAGTTCCCAGTCATGGCGGCGAACCGATGCCGTCAAGAGAATCCCCAACCAGACGGCGGCACCGATGTAAGGAAACGCGCCGCTAGCATCCTGGAAGTGTTGGTTAACCACAACATTGGTGATAATGGCCAACGCCAGAATGAAAAACACAATGCCCACACGCCCCCAATCGACATGCGTGTGCGCATGGACGTGGCGGATAATGGGAGAATACGCCTGCTGCGTTCTGGCCGCAGGAATGCCGAAGATAAACAAAGCCAATAAGGCCGGCCCAAAGCAACGCAACACGTCAGAGGGGCTAACGCCCTGAATCCACATCATGGTGGTCGTTGTATCACCGACGACGCTCCAGGCCCCCCCCGCATTGGATGCCGCAACAATTGCTGCCACGAAAGCGACATGGACCCTACCCTGAAACAACTGGTGCGCCATGGCACCGCCAATCAAAGCAGCCGCAATGTTATCCAGAAAGCTGGAGATAAAGAAAATCAGAACCAGCAGAACGAGGCCACCTTTCCAGTCAGCCGGTAGCCAGCGCGGCAGGATCACCGGCACATGACTCTTCTCAAAATGACGGGCAAGAATCGAGAAGCCCAGAATGAGGGCCAGCAGGTTGACAAGCGTTACCCATTCATGTGCCATATGCAGCCCAAACCCCATCAGGCCCGGACCGGCGCCGAAGCCCGTCACAAAGATTTTGTAAAGCGACACGGCAAAGAAACCGGTCATCGCCACCTGAAAGCTGGCGTGATGCAACAAGGCGATACCGAGGAGCGTCAGCGCGAAGAAGAAGTATTCGAAAGGAATACCGAACAGGTCATAGGGCATCAACAAGTGCTCCGGGGCAGTGAAAAGTTTTGACGAGATCGTGACAACCTATCGCACAAGGCTGCTCAATTTTTAAAATCCGTGACGGCAATCGAGAGGCGCGCCAATTTGTCATAGAGTGTTTTCGCCGGAATGCCTAAAACATCTGCTGCATCCGCGACATGACCATTAGCCAGGCGCATGGCAGTGACCAATGCCTCACGCTCTGTACGTTCGAGCATCCGATTCAGCGTGAGCGGCTCCTGACTCTCAAAACCCGTACCGCCATCAGGAAATGGAAACCCCAGCGCCACCCGTTCAGCAAAATTTTTCAGCTCCCGGATATTACCCGGCCAGGCATGCGAGACCAGATAACGCAAGACGTTTGAACCGGTATCGACGGGGGGCATACCGTACTTTTCACGGTAGTGCTGCAGGTAATAATTGAAAATCAGCGGAATGTCTTCCTGAATTTCTCGTAGCGCCGGCAGATACAGATTGACGACGTTCAGCCGGAAGTAAAGGTCACTGCGGAACTGCCCCTGATCCGATAACCCTTTCAGATTGGTTTTCGTCGCGGCAATAATGCGGCACGAGACCGGGATGGATTCATTCGCACCGAGGCGTTGAACAGTGCGCTCCTGAACAGTGCGCAGCAGTTTGGCCTGCAACGGCAGCGGCATGGATTCGATTTCATCAAGAAAAATCGTGCCGTTTTTCGCAAATTCAAACTTGCCGATACGTCGCTTGACTGCACCGGTAAATGCACCGGCTTCGTGACCGAACAATTCGCTCTCAAAAATGCTTTCTGGCAATGCGGCGCAATTGATCGCGACAAAGGGACCAGGGCGCTGGCTGGCATGGTGCAGACTTTGGGCGACCACTTCCTTGCCGCTACCGGTTTCGCCATTGATGAGAATATCGACACCGGTTGGTGCCAGTGCGGCGATCTGTCGTTTGAGCAAGCGAGCGCGTTCGGATTGGCCAATGAATACGGGCGCTCCCAGCGTCTGCTCTTTCGACAAGACCGTCACCTGATGCACCAGCCGCGCTTTGTCCACCGCATTGCGTACCGTGGTCGTCAGTCGATCCGTACCGAAAGGCTTTTCTATAAAGTCAAAAGCGCCCTCTCGCATGGCTTCAACCGCCATGCCGATATCCCCATGACCTGTCATAACGATCACAGGTACCTGATGATTCTCACTCAGGACCTGGCGCATCACCGTTAATCCATCTTTGTCCGGGAGGTTCACATCGGTGACCAGCACAAAAGGGAAATCCGGTCGCACAGCATCCAGGAAAGCGCCCGCATGCGTATAGCCCCGCACCTCGAACCCTTCAAGCATGAGCGCCTGCGAGCAGCCCCGCAGGATGGCTTCATCATCCTCGATCAGACAAATGGTGACAACTGGCATATCTGCGTCATGTGCGTTCATGATTGGTTACCTGCATCACGAAAATACAGTGTGAATTCGAGCCCACCCGTGGGCTGATTGGCACAGGCGATTCTGCCACCAACCGAATCAACAATAAATCGGGTAATGGCCAGCCCGAGACCCAACCCCTGCCCGGATGGTTTGGTCGTAAAGAAAGGCTCAAAAAGTTTGGCCGCCTGTGCCGGACCAACCCCCGGGCCATTGTCGCGAAAATGAACGACCACCTCGCCATTCATGTGTTCCGAAACGATTTCGATACATCCATCATGCCGTCCCTGCAAAGCATCGACCGCGTTCGATAGCAGATTAATGAAGACCTGCTCCAATTTACCGCGCGACCCGAGTATCTGCTCCTCACCCAGGCGTATACACAGCTGGATATTCGCCTTCTCAACAAAGGGTTTCATCACGACCAGCGCGTTCTGCACGATCGCGCTCAGCGGCAACGCCTCGATGGTCGTCGGGTCGTTCCGGTACAGTGTTTTAAGCTCGGAAAGGATGCTCCCCGCCCGTGCTACAAGCTCATTAATATAGTCAATATTCTCTGCTGCAACATCCAGACGACCCGCGTCCATCAATTTTCGCGTATTGCCGGCATAAAGCTGTATCGCTGACAAGGGTTGACTCAACTCATGGGTGACACCGGCAGCCATCTGGCCAAGCACAGCCATCTTACCGGCCTGCACAGCCTCATCCCGTGTTTGCCGCAAGACGCTTTCAGCCTGCTCGAGAGCCGCGATTTTGGTCGTCAATTCGAGCGTCCGCTCCGCAATCTTCCCATCAATGTCGGCGTATAGCTGGCGCTTTTCTTTGCGTTCGCGGCGGCGGAAATAGACGTTCTGTACGGTAATGAGGAGAAAACCAACCGCGAAACCAACCGCCAATGCGCTGGCCATCGCATAGTTTCTGGCTTCACGGGTATCACTGATCTGCACAATCTGCCAACCGCGGCGGCCCAGTGGCACGGATTGCACCATAAAACGACGGCCACCGACCAGACTGACTTGTTCTGTGGCGTCAATCTGGACCAAATGTCCCATATGGTTCAAAGGCGCAAGCGCCTGACCCGGAAACTGGCGTGTGTGCGCAATCCGAGCAGCTGCTGCATCATCTAGCAAGCGCGTCGTCGTGTAACGGTTTGCAGGGTCCGACGACAGAATGACGATGCCATCTTCATTGAGCACAACCAGATCGTTCTTTGTCTCGGAGAGCGCTTTCTGAATATCCGACAATCCGATTTTGATCGTGATGACACCTGACAAATCCTGATCGCTCAGTATCGGATACGCGATGTAATAGCCCGCTTTGCCGGAAGCAAGACCGATGCCATAGAATTTGCCGACACCATGTTCAACGGCATCCGTGAAATAGGGGCGAAAGGCGTAGTTGTCGCCGACGTAGCTGTCGTGCTGATTCCAGTTGCTGGAGACCAGCGTCAGACCGTGTGCGTTCATGGCGTAGATAGTTTCCGTATCCAGAACCCGATTGACTTGTTCCAGATATCGATTGGCATCTGCCAGAACAGCGGTTTTGCCCGAATCATCCAACGCACGGCGAATGCGCGGATCTTGCGCAATCACCAGTGGTAGCTCATCGTATTTTTGCAAAGTGGCACTGATCGACAGGCTCAACGACTCAAGATGCTGCCGATTCCGTTCTGCCTCACGGTGGATTTCGCGAGCAAATACGATCCGATACGACACGTAGCCGATGAGTACGCAGATGACGACAATGAGCGTAAAAAGATAGCGCGGCTTCAGCGGTGCGAAGAATGACAGATATCGGTGCTGCATGGAGCGGTCTGTGAGCGGAAGGCGATGCCGATTTGAAATGAGAAAACCCGGCTTGCGCCGGGCTTTCTCTGATGACTCATTCTAACCGATCATGCCAATCGCCCTGGGCAGCCAGAGGCTGAGGCCAGGCCAGTAGGTCACGATCACGAGAAAGACCAGCATGGTGAGTAACCAAGGCCACACGGCCACCGTAAGGTCGGTAATCCCCATCTTGGTAATCCCGGAGGCCACATAGAGATTCAGCCCCACCGGCGGGTGACACATGCCCACTTCCATGTTCACCACCATCATGATGCCGAAGTGCACAGGATCAATGCCCAACTTCATAGCCACCGGGAACAGAATCGGCGAGAAGATCAGGACGATCGACGACGGTTCCATAAAGTTACCGGCCACCAGCAGGATGATGTTGACGAAGAGCAGGAAGGTAATGACGCCGAGCCCATTGCCCAGCAACCATTCCGCCATCGCCTGCGGGATGTTCTCATGCGTCATCAGGAACGAGAACAGCACAGCGTTCGTGATAATGTAGAGCAGCATGGCGCTCATGTTGGCCGATGACAGTAGCACCCGCGGCACATCCTTGAGGCCCATGTCTTTGTAGACAAAGACCGCAATGGTGAAGGCATAGACCGCACTGATCGCCGCAGCTTCGGTCGGGGTGAAAATCCCTGTGTAAATGCCGCCCATGACCACGACGATGAGCAACAGCCCCCAGATCGATTCCTTGAAAGACTTCATGCGCTGCACGAAGCTGGCTTTAGGCAAACGCGGATAGTCATTCTTGCGCGCCAGATACCAGGTGGTTAGACCCAGCATGGTGGCCAGTATCAACCCGGGTACCACGCCGGCCATGAACAGGGCACCGACCGAGGTGTTGGTCGAGACCGAGTACATCACCATGACAATAGACGGCGGGATCAGAATACCCAGCGCGCCCGATGTCGTAATGATGCCGGCGCCGAAGCGGTTCGGGAAACCTGCCTTTACCATTGCTGGCAGCAGGATCGAGCCAATCGCCACCACGGTGGCCGGCGACGAACCGGACACTGCGGCAAACAACGCACACGCCACCACCCCGGCTAAACCGAGACCGCCATAGAAATGACCCACCATATCGGAGGCAAAGCGGATCATCCGTTTCGCTACACCACCGTGCGTCAGAAAATTACCGGCCAGAATGAAGAACGGGATGGCCATGATCTCGAACTTTTCGATACCGGTGAACAATTTCAACGCTACCGACTCCAGCGGTACCTGGGTCAACGTGAAGAGGAAGGTCAATACCGTCAGGCCCAATGCAATCGAAATAGGCATGCCGGTCAGCATGAGGACCGTCAGTATGGCAAAAATGATCAAGGTACTCATTGGGCACCCCCTTCCTTCTTCTCGGAATCTTTATCTTTGTGCACTTCTTTCGGGTAGAGCCCCTCGGCACCTTGGAACCACGGCGTGTCTTCTGGCTTATTACCCGGACCAACCATCGGATCGGTGGCCGTGTCTTCGTCCAGCCCTTCAACGTGACCATGATCGACGTGCGGCAATTCACCGGTACGGTTAAACGAGATCAGCACCTGCAGAAATCGGAAACACATGAGACCAGAGCCCAATGGAATAGCAGAATAAACAATCCAAGTGGGCCACTCTAGATCCGGCGTAATCGGGCCCTCAAATAAATCACCGGTTTCCTTACCCCAATAATTCAGCCAAGCATAGTGCAGGCCGTTTTCCATCACGAAGTTATAACCAAGCCAGGAGACAATCCCTGTAAACAGCGCACCAGCGAAGAGGCCGAAGCTTATAAACCACTTGCGTTTCTCGTCGGGCAGACGGTTGATCATCACATCAACCCCAACGTGAATCCCCGTACGAACACCATACGCGGCACCAAACTTGGCCATCCACACAAACATGATGATGCAGAGCTCTTGCGCCCATGCCATGCTGAACGACAACAGCCAATCCTGCAGGCCGGGAATATCCAATCCCGTCAAATAGCGATGCAGAACCGTCACAAAAATAATGAGTGTCGCCCCGCCCATGAGCAGGGTAATCAGCCACTCTTCCAACCGGTCGAGAAATTTCATAACAGTCTCCGGAATTCGCCGCCCCACGTATCGCGAGGCGACGAAAGTCATCAAGCAACTTACTTCTTGTTACCCTTGGCCGGCGCGGCCAGTTCAGCATAGACCTGCTGCAGCAACTCTGGGCCGATACGCGGCGCCATTTCCTTGTGAACCGGCAGCAGCGCCTTCTTAAAGGCATCACGCTCAGCGGCAGTCGGTGTATAGACGGCCGTCTTGCCCGACTTCTTCACTTTTTCGAGATCCTGATCGTTCTGGTGCTTGGCGATACGGTTGGCAAATGCCGTGGAATCGTTCATGGCCTTGTCCAACTGCTCACGCACGTCCGGCGGCAGACCATCCCAGAACTTCTTGTTCACGATCACCGCATAGCCCAGATACCCGTGGTCGGTAAGCGCAAGGTGTTTCTGAACCTCATGCATCTTCTGCGTGTAGAAGTTGGAGATCGGGTTCTCGGTCCCATCCACCACACCTGTCTGCAGGGCCTGATACACCTCAGAGAACGGCAACACTTGCGGTAACGCGCCTAAAGCACGCATCTGGGCTTCCAGCACCTTAGAGGACTGGATGCGCATTTTCTTACCCTTCAGATCTGTCGGCTGCTTGATCGGGGTGTTGGCCGAGAAGGACTTGAAACCGTTATCCCAGTAACCCAGGCCACGGATACCCTTCGGCTCGAGCTTTTTCAGGATGCTTTCACCGATTGGACCCTGAGTAATTTTATGCAGTTGATCATAGTTGTCGAAGATGTACGGCAGATCAAACATCTCGAACTCTTTCACGCCCAGCGGACCAAACTTGGCCAGCGATGGTGCCAGCATTTGGACGGCACCTAACTGCAGCGCTTCCATTTCTTCCTTGTCCTTATACAAGGTGCTGTTGGCATAGACCTCTACCTTGACCTTACCCTTGGTGTAGTCCTCAGCTTTTTTCTTGAAATACTCAGCGGCCAGACCCTTCGGGGTATCGTTCGCCACCACATGGCTGAACTTGATGACGATAGGCTGCTGCGCCATCGCCAAGGTAGAACAGGCCGCTAGCAGGGACACTGCCAGCAATTTCATCTTTTTCATTTCGACGCTCCTTTGGTTGGTGTGATGCGCTTTTTCGTCAATGCAGCTGTTTCGCTGTCATCACCATGTCTATAGCAATGGATATGCCAACTCCAGCGAAGCCGGCAACCCATTGTTACACAAGGAACTTTTGTAACAACTTGGTTAAAACACCCGGAAGGAACTCCGAAAACCCGGAATCAACAATC
>JBLIZO010000055.1:0-5039 GCA_048859965.1 Fluviibacter sp. | reverse complement strand
TCATCTCCATGGGTGTTTACATCGGCCAATCGACCAAGATTTACGACCGCGAAACCGGCGAAATCCACTACGGTCGCGTACCGGCCGGCTCGGTCGTCGTCTCGGGCAACCTGCCCTCGCCGTGCGGCAAATACAGCCTGTATTGCGCGGTGATCGTCAAGAAAGTCGATGCTCAAACACGCGCCAAAACCAGCCTGAACGATCTCCTGCGCGACTAATCGTCAGCAAGCCTAAAATGAGCGAACCCGTACGCGCCCTGGCTGAAGCACTGATTGCCCGTCCTTCAGTCACCCCCGAGGATGCCGGCTGCCTGTAACTGATCGCCGAGCGTCTGAAGCCGCTGAACTTCCGCTTCGAACGCATCGACCGTAACGGCACCAGCAACCTCTGGGCGCGTCGCGGCACCACCGCACCGCTTATGGTACTGGCCGGCCACACCGATGTCGTGCCGACTGGCGACCTGGCGGCTTGGACTTCGCCGCCCTTCGAACCAACCGTCCGTGATGGCAAACTCTACGGCCGCGGCGCCGCCGACATGAAAAGTTCGCTCGCCGCTTTTATCGTGGCCGTCGAACAGTTCGTCGCCGAGAATCCGAACCATCCGGGCTCCATCGCTTTTCTGCTGACATCCGACGAAGAAGGCCCCGCCAACGATGGCACTACCATCGTCGTCGATGCCCTGAAGGCACGTGGCGAAAGTATCCAGTACGCCATCGTCGGTGAACCTACCTCGGTCGATCGCTGCGGCGACATGATCAAGAACGGTCGCCGTGGTTCACTATCGGGCAACCTCACCATCCAGGGTATCCAGGGTCACGTCGCCTACCCGCATCTGGCGCGCAACCCCATTCACCAATTCGCCCCCGCACTCGCCGAACTCTCTGCCACCGTGTGGGACAACGGTAACGACTACTTTCCGCCAACCACCTGGCAGATATCCAACTTCAACGCCGGCACCGGTGCCACCAACGTCATCCCCGGCACGCTGAACCTGAAGTTCAACTTCCGTTTTTCCACCGCCAGCACCGCCGACGGCCTCAAGCAACACGTCGAAGAGCTGCTCAAGCGGCATGGTCTGGAATACAACCTCGAATGGACACTGGGCGCCAAGCCCTTCATTACGCCGGACGGCCCCCTGGCCGATGCGGCGCGTCAGGCCATCAAAACCGTCACCGGCATCGACACCGAACTCTCCACGACTGGCGGCACCTCAGATGCCCGCTTCATCGCCGAGATCGCGGAGCAGATCATCGAACTCGGCCCTGTTAACGCCTCGATCCATATGATCGACGAGCACATCGACGTGGATGCTCTCCCACAATTGGCCAAGATCTATCAACAGATCTTCTCCCGGCTGCTCAAATGACCCCCCCGGAAAACAACGTCGCCGCTTTCTACGAAGCCGCGGTCAAACAACTGAATCAGGCCGATCTCAGCTATGGGCATGGCTGCACCTGTCCCGAAGACGAGATCGCCTGGCTCATCAGCGCCACGCTGGACGTCCCCTTCGACGAACTCGACAAACACTGGTCTCAGTCGCTTTCCGACGAAGAACGCACCACACTGCAACAACGTCTGAACGAACGCTGCGAGACCAAAGCCCCGCTCGCGTACATCCTGGGCGAAGCCTGGCTCGGCCCGTACATTTTCAAGATCGACCGCCGCGTCATCGTGCCGCGCTCGTTCATTGCCGAACTACTCATGGATGACATGGCACCCTGGGTCCAGAACCCAGACGCCGTGACCCGCGTCGCCGACATCTGTACCGGCTCGGGCTGCCTCGCCATTCTGGCCGCACTGCATTTTCCCAATAGCCAGGTCGACGCCGTCGACCTGTCGCCCGATGCGCTGGAGGTCGCCCGCATCAACGTCGACATGTACGGTATCGCTGATCGCCTCAAGCTGCATCAGGGCGACCTCATGAGTCCTGTGCTGGATCAGCAGTATGACCTCATCATCAGCAACCCGCCGTATGTGGATGCCGCGTCGATGAACACGCTGCCCACCGAGTACCGGCATGAACCGGAAATGGCGCTGGCCGGCGGCACCGACGGGCTCGACCTCGTACACACCCTGCTGCGCCAGGCCGCCAAAACACTCAAACCCGGCGGCTGGCTCGTCGTAGAGATCGGCCATAACCGCAGCATCATGGAAACCACCTACCCCAATCTGCCGCTCGTCTGGCTTGACACCGCCGGCGGCAACGATTTTGTCTTCCTCGTTGAGCAAGCCGCCCTGCAGACCCTCATTTAAATCTTGCTGTCACCTTGACGGCTATGCAGCATTTCCGCTATAGTCTCGCTCTCTTCGGGGCGTAGCGTAGCCCGGTTATCGCGCCTGGTTTGGGACCAGGAGATCGTGAGTTCGAATCCCACCGCCCCGACCAGTTTTGTAGTAACCGAAGTACGTAGTAGCGCGTGAAGTGAGGCGCCAGTAGCTCAACCGGATAGAGCAACGGCCTTCTAAGCCGTAGGTTGTGAGTTCGAGTCTCGCCTGGCGCGCCAGATTTTAGTTTTAGTAGTACCAATGGCGGTCGTAGTTCAATTGGTAGAGCACCGGGTTGTGATCCCGGGTGTTGCGGGTTCGAGTCCCGTCGATCGCCCCAGATATTCGAAGGCCCTGATTACCGTCAGGGCCTTTTTTGTTATTGTCGAGCCAACAACAACCTAATCGTCGCTGACATGGACCTCCCCTGCGCTCAAATCCCTGCCGAACAAGAAATTTTGTCTGAAGCTGACAACAACGAACGCATAAACAATATTGTGCGTGCCGCTTCACTGCTCTATACCAATGGGCAAACGACACGGCTCGTTGTGTCTGAAACAATTCGTCTTGCCAACGCCTATGGGTATGAAGCACATATTCAGCCTCAATGGGACGCCATCCATTGTCGATTCCGGCCATTGGGTGCTCATAGTCAGGCTTGGCGCTTTGAAATGATTAATAATGCCAGACCCACCGGTGTCGACATGAACAAGGTGACACTGACAAACCGGTTAATTGATCGCATATCGCAGCAATCAGAATCAATCACCCAAGCACAAGTGGCCCACCACAGCGGCCAGTTCAAGCAAATTGCTTCACTGAAACCGTGCAACCCTGTCCGGTTCGTCGTAATGGCTGGCTTCGGGGCGGTAGCACTGGGCCTGATTTTTGGCGCCACCAATTGGTCAACGATTTCATTCATTTTTCTGGCGGCGATGATTGGCGCCACTTTGCGTCAGGTGCTGTCCAGGTTGTCAGACAATCTTTTTGTTCAGGCCTTTGTCGCAGCTTTGGCTGCCGGTGTTGTCGGCGGCATTGCCCAACGACTTTTTAACGAGGTATTTCTACAGTTCGCGGTCATCGCCCCCTGCATGATTCTTGTGCCCGGTCCTCATATACTCAATGCCTCTCTCGACTTACTGAGAGGGAGAATCGGCCTCGGCGTTTCGCGCATGGTTTACGCGTCAATGATTCTGCTGTCTATTTGCGCAGGCCTGCTCATTGGCCTGTTGTTAGTCAATTCCACACTAACGGAAAGCATGATTCCTGCCAAGGTACCACTCTGGCTGGATATGCTTGCTGCAGGTGTGGCCATAGCGGCTTTCGGCGCCTTTTTCTCTCTAACGTGGGCAATGCTGAGCGTGCCCATATTGGTGGGGATGTTTTGTCACGCGAGCCACTGGTGGATACTTCAAAATGGCGGTGGCGTCGCTTTGGCCACCTTGGTGGCCTGTCTCATCTCCGGCACCGTAACAACGTTTCTAAGCCGCAAAATGAAAATACCGTTTGCCGCCCTAGCCTTTTGCACGATCGTTTCAATGATGCCAGGTATCTATGTGTTCAAGTTTGCCAGTAGCGTGGTGGATATTTATCTTGCCGGCGACGCCACATCCTTGAGTATGCTTAACAACGTCGTTTCCTATGGCGTGGGTACATTAATCATTGTGATGGCCATGACGTTTGGGCTGATCGTCCCCAAAATGCTGATCGACAGCCTGAAACCGGTTGAAGGCTAAACATGAACTCTGTGATGAAGCCCAAAATTCTCGTTGCCCGCAAGATATTCCCTGAGGGCCTCGCTCGTTTGCAGGCCGTGTGTGATGTCGATTACAACGAGAGCGATGCGATCTACCCCAAGACGGTTCTGGCCGAGAAGCTGGCTGGGGTATCTGGAGCTTTGGTCACCGGCAGCGAACGGATTGATGCTTCTACCTTGGCGAATGCCAAGGGGCTCAAGATCGTGTCGAACATGATGGTGGGCTATAACAATTTCGATCTGGCAGCGATGAGCGCCGCCGGGGTAATGGGCACGAATACACCGGAGGTGCTGACTGACACCACGGCCGACCTGGCCTTTGGCCTCATTCTTTCCACTGCGCGGCGTATGGCCGAGTCAGAACACTGGCTGCGCGCCGGGCAATGGCAGAACTGGTCGCTGGATCAGTGGCTGGGGCAGGATGTGTATGGCGCTACCTTGGGCATTGTAGGCATGGGCCGCATTGGCCAGGCGATTGCCAAGCGGGCTTCGGGGTTTGCGATGCAGGTGCAGTATTACAACCGCAGCCGTTTGCCGGAGGCCACCGAGGCCGAATTGAAGGCGCGCCATACCGATTTTGAATCGCTGCTGAAAACATCCGACATTGTGGTGCTACTGGTGCCTTACTCTGAGGCCACACACCACATCATTGACGCCAAGGCACTTCGCCTGATGAAGCCCACGGCCAACCTGATCAATATCGGGCGCGGCGGTCTGGTGGATGATGCGGCGCTGGCAGAGGCGCTCCGCGAGGGCGTGATTGCCGGTGCGGGGCTGGATGTTTTTGAAAACGAACCCCGCGTTAATCCGGATCTGCTGACGGTACCGAACGTCACGCTGACACCGCATATTGGCAGCGCGACACGAGCAACGCGCACCGCGATGATGCATCTGGCGATCGACAACCTGCTCGCTGGGCTGGCCGGCCAGCGGCCGCCGAATCTACTAAACCCTTAAAACCCAGTGCCTTCGCTATAGAGGTACTTCTGGAAGCCACTAAAGACTTCACCGATTTGTT
>JBLIZO010000054.1:0-29129 GCA_048859965.1 Fluviibacter sp. | reverse complement strand
ATGGCCAGCGCTTCTTGCGAGTCGTAACGCAGCTTGAGCATGTACAGGGCATCGCCCAGACCCGTGAAGCCCAGACCGACGCGGCGCTTGTTCATGGCTTCCTGCTGCTGGTTAGCCAGTGGCCAGTGAGTCGCGTCTAGGACGTTGTCCAGCATACGGGTCGAGACTTTGACGACTTCGCCGAAAGCGGCGAAATCGAACTCGGCCTTCTCGCCGAATGGATCGATGACGAAGTGGGTGAGGTCGATCGAACCCAGGCAGCAGCAACCATAGGGCGGCAGCGGCTGTTCAGCACAGGGGTTGGTGGCTTCGATCAGTTCGCAGTAGTTCAGGTTGTTGTCCTTGTTCATGCGATCCAGGAACAGGATGCCTGGTTCGGCATGATCGTAGGTGGACTGCATGACCTGATCCCACAGATCACGGGCACGGACCTTGCGGTAAACCCACAGGCCGTCCTCGCGCTGATACGCGCCCTCAGAAAGGATATCTTCGTTCGGCTCGGCAACGTGGACCAGTTCAACGGTGTCGTCCGCTTCAACGGCCTTCATGAACGGGTCAGTGACGCCGATCGAGATGTTGAAGTTGGTCAGATCACCTTTGTCTTTGGCGTGGATGAACAGCTCGATGTCCGGGTGATCGCAACGCATGACACCCATCTGAGCGCCACGGCGGGCTCCGGCCGATTCAACGGTTTCGCACGAACGGTCGAACACGCGCATGTACGAGACTGGGCCCGAAGCGCGCGAGTGGGTACCCTTGACGCGGGCGCCTTGTGGGCGGATCGACGAGAAGTCGTAACCGACGCCGCCACCACGACGCATCGTTTCAGCGGCTTCTGCCAGGGCGGTGTAGATGCCCGGGCGGCCGTTGACGGTTTCAACCACCGAGTCACCGACGGGTTGCACGAAGCAGTTGATCAGCGTGGCTTGCAGATCGGTACCGGCGGCCGAGTTGATGCGGCCGGCCGGTACGAAGCCGTTTTCCTGCGCCCACAGGAACTTGCTTTCCCACTTGGCACGGTGCTTTTCGTCTTCGACTTTGGCCAGGGCGCGTGCGACACGGGCACGCACTTCGGCGATCGATTGCTCGCTGCCCTTGGCGTATTTTTCGACCAGCACTTCGGTGCAGATCTCCTGCGGGGGCAGGGTGGCTCGCGCGCTGGCAGCCGTTTGTGTGACGTTTGTCTCGGTAGTCATTGTTGTGTCCTTGATGGAATCCGGTGTGCGCAAACTAAAAGAAATTCAATGGGAGAAATTTACTACATATAGTGTTCAGATTCAAACTTTTCTCTACATATAGTGTGTACCGGCAAATCCATGCTGCGCATGGCTTTAATCGGTGGCACTGGCTGTAACCCCTGATTTATCGGGAAAAAATATTTTGTGCGTTCTTTGGGGCGCGTCTATTCTGGCTTTGGGGCGGTTGATCACCACGCCGGGCGCGTCACTGATCTGTTTGTTGCGCAGCAGCGCCCGGTGATGCCTGCAGACACAGGGAAAGCCGGGGCAGCATGCTAGAATTTGTGCGCTTCTGAGTGGTTTTTTACAATGCCACGCTCATAAACCACTGAAAAATCAGACCTCTTCGACTCTCATCGACCCTGGATCACCGTTATGTCCGGAAACACAATCGGCACCTTGTTTACCGTCACGTCGTTTGGCGAATCCCACGGGCCTGCGATTGGCTGCGTGGTGGATGGTTGTCCGCCGGGGCTGGCGATTAGCGAAGCGGATATTCAGGCCGAACTGGATCGTCGCAAGCCGGGTACGTCGCGCCACGTCACGCAGCGTCGCGAGCCGGATACAGTGGAAATTCTGTCGGGCGTCTTCGAGGGCAAAACCACGGGTGCGCCGATTGGCCTGCTGATTCGTAATACGGACCAACGCAGCAAGGATTACGGCAACATCGCCGAGCAGTTCCGCCCGGGGCATGCCGATTACACCTATTGGCAGAAGTACGGGACGCGGGATTACCGCGGTGGTGGCCGCTCGTCGGCGCGTGAAACGGCCGTCCGTGTTGCGGCGGGTGCGATTGCCCGCAAGTGGTTGTTTGAGCGTTATGGCATCACCATTCAGGGCTGGATGGACCAACTGGGTCCGATTGAAATTCCATTTGTTTCCGCCAACGATATTCGTGACAACCCGTTTTTTGCGCCGAACAATGGCATCGTGCCTGAGCTCGAAGCCTATATGGATGCGCTGCGTAAAGAGGGCGACTCGGTGGGTGGCGGTATCACGGTGGCTGCGCGTGGCGTGCCGGCGGGTTGGGGGGAGCCGGTGTACGACCGCTTCGATGCCGATCTGGCGCATGCGCTGATGAGTATCAATGCCGTGAAGGGCGTGGAAATCGGCGCCGGTTTTGATTCGATCGCCCAGCGCGGTACTGAACATGGCGATGAGATTACGCCACAAGGTTTTTTGAGCAATAACGCGGGCGGTGTTTTGGGTGGTATTACAACCGGCCAGGACATTGTGGCGCGTATGGCGATCAAGCCAACCTCCAGCATTCGGACGCCGCGTCGTAGCATTAACATCCGCAACGAAGAAGTGATGGTCGAAACCTTTGGCCGCCACGACCCCTGCGTGGCGATTCGTGCGACGCCGATTGCCGAGGCGATGCTCGCCATCGTGCTGATGGATCATGCGCTGCGGCATCGTGCCCAGTGTGGCGATGTGGACTCCGGGTTACCGCAAGTGCCTGCTTCGGTGCCTGCGCGTGTACCGGGTGCCTGAGTTTTTCTGCCTTACTAGACCAATCCCGACCCGATGACTGGCGCGCCGCTCCCGTACTGGCGGTTGTCGCTTTATTACTTTTTTTATTTCGCCTTCATCGGCGTCTTCTCGCCGTATTTCACGCTGTATCTGCAATCGCTGCGCATGAGCGCTGCTGACATCGCATTGCTGATGTCGCAGATGCAACTCATGCGCCTGGTGGCACCCGCGTTCTGGGGCTGGCTCGCCGATAAGCGTGGTCGTCGCGTCGATATTATCCGCCTCTCGGCGCTGTGTGCCTGTATCGGGTTCACAGGATTTTTCCTGACCGACAATTTCATCCAGTTGTTTATCCCGATGACGCTGATGGCGTTTTTCTGGAGTGCCGCGCTGCCACTGGTGGAAAGCCTGACGTTTTCGCATCTGGCCGATGAATCGCACCGCTATAGCCGTATCCGCGTCTGGGGGTCGGTGGGTTTCATTGTGGCGGTATTGCTCGGCGGTGCACTGCTGGATCGTTTGCCCATTGGTGATGTACCCGCGATGGTGTTTATCGTATTGCTCGGTATTCTCGTGATGGCCTTCCGCTTGCCAGAAGGCCGCCGACACGCCGGGACGACGGCGGCCGAGGCGACGGCGCAGAACGAGCAACCGATGGCGACGCTGATGTCGGTGCTACGCGAGCGCCAGGTCTGGATGTTGTTGCTGGCCTGCTTTCTGATGTCGTCGGCGCATGGGGTGTATTACGTCTTCTATTCGATCCATCTCGATGATCTCGGCTACAGCAAGGGGATGATCGGGCTGCTCTGGTCGTTGGGTGTGCTGGTCGAGATCGGACTCTTCATGATCATGGCGCCGCTCATGCAGCGTTACAGTCTGCGGGGTCTGCTGCTCGTGACCTATGCCGTGGCGGTGGCACGTTTCCTGATGATCGGCTGGGGGGGCGAGTCACTGATCCTGCTGTTGATTGCCCAGGCGATGCACGGACTCACCTTCGGGGTGCATCATGCCGCGGCGATTGCCGCCGTGAACCAGTGGTTTCCGCAGCATATACACGCGCGTGGACAGGCGCTGTACTCCAGTATTTCCTTCGGCGGTGGCGGGCTATTCGGCGGCATTGTCAGCGGCCTGGTCTGGGATCCGTTGGGCGCGGGTTGGGCGTTCACGCTCGGCGCGTTATTTGCGCTGGGTGGTTGGTTCTGTATCGCGCGGGGGCTGCGCCGCGCTGAAACCCCTGTGGTTTCGGGGGCATAGCGAGACGGCGGGTCCCAAAGCGGCGGGGCTTGTGCGATAATTTCTGGCTCTAAGCCCACCCGGATGACCGGTTTGGGCATCGCTTATACGGAATGCGTCATGGCCAAAACACTCTACGATAAATTATGGGAAAACCATGTCGTCCGTCAGGAAGATGACGGCACGGCGCTGATCTACATTGATCGCCACCTGGTCCATGAAGTGACCAGCCCGCAGGCTTTCGAGGGCCTCAAGCTGGCTGGCCGTAAAGCCTGGCGCATTGAGTCCGTGGTGGCGACCGCTGACCACAATACGCCGACCGACGGCTGGGAAAAAGCCGAAGGGACGGCCTGTATCGATGACGAGATTTCGCGTCTGCAGGTCGATACGCTCGACGCCAATATCCGTGCCAATGGTGCGCTGGCCTATTTTCCTTTCAAGGATGCGCGTCAAGGCATCGTGCACGTGGTCGGCCCGGAGCAGGGTGCCACGCTGCCCGGTATGACCGTTGTCTGCGGCGATTCGCATACCTCGACGCACGGCGCATTTGCGGCGCTGGCGTTCGGTATCGGGACCTCTGAAGTCGAACACGTGCTGGCCACGCAGACGCTGGTATCGAAGAAATCCAAGTCGATGCTGATTCGCGTCGAAGGCCCGGTGGGCAAGGGTGTGGGCGCTAAGGACATCGTGCTGGCCATCATCGGCAAGATCGGCACCGCGGGCGGCACAGGTTATGCCATTGAGTTTGCCGGTAGCGCCATTCGCGGCCTGTCGATGGAAGGTCGTATGACGGTCTGCAATATGGCCATCGAAGCCGGTGCGCGTGCGGGTATGGTGGCCGTGGACGATACGACGATCAATTACGTGCAGGGCCGTAATTTTGCGCCCAAGGGTAGTGACTGGGACAAGGCGGTCGCTTACTGGCGCACGCTGCATACGGACGAGGGCGCAAAGTTCGACAAGGTGGTTGAACTGGATGCCCGTACGATCATGCCGCAAGTGACCTGGGGTACCTCACCCGAGATGGTGATCGGTATCAACGAGATGATTCCCGATCCGGCTAAAGAACAGGACCCGGTCAAGCGTGAAGGTATGGAACGGGCGCTGGCCTATATGGGCCTGAACCCGAACACGCCGATTGCCGGCGTGCCGGTCGATAAAATTTTTATCGGTTCGTGCACCAATTCGCGCATTGAAGATTTGCGTCAGGCGGCTGCGATTGTGCGTGGTCGGTCGGTCGCCGCCAATGTGACGCTGGCGCTGGTGGTGCCGGGCTCGGGTCTGGTCAAACGTCAGGCCGAAGAAGAGGGGCTGGACAAGATTTTCAAGGCTGCCGGTTTCGAGTGGCGCGAACCGGGTTGTTCGATGTGCCTGGGCATGAACGCGGATCGCCTGTCGCCGGGCGAGCGTTGTGCCTCGACCTCGAATCGTAACTTTGAAGGCCGCCAGGGCCCGATGGGTCGTACCCATCTGGTGAGCCCGATCATGGCTGCCGCTGCGGCCATTGCCGGTCGTTTTGTTGACGTGCGGGAGGTGCTGTAATGGATAAGTTTGTCGTACTGGATGGCCTGGTTGCCCCGCTGGATCGTGCCAACGTTGATACCGACGCCATCATCCCCAAGCAGTTTCTCAAGTCGATCAACCGTTCCGGTTTTGGGCCATTTGCGTTTGACGAGTGGCGTTATATGGATGTGGGTCAGCCGGGCCAGGATTGCACGAACCGTCCGCTGAATCCGCAGTTCTCGCT
Organism: Fluviibacter sp.; assembly: GCA_048859965.1. Taxonomy (GTDB): domain Bacteria; phylum Pseudomonadota; class Gammaproteobacteria; order Burkholderiales; family Rhodocyclaceae; genus Fluviibacter. Next base: position 23,438 of record JBLIZO010000054.1, on the reverse strand, counting down.
GAACCAGCCGCAGTTCAAGGGTGCTTCGGTGCTGCTGACGCGCCAGAACTTCGGTTGCGGCAGCTCGCGCGAACACGCCCCGTGGGCGCTGCTCGATTACGGCTTCCGCGCCATCATCGCCGAGTCGTTTGCCGACATCTTCTTCAACAACTGTTTCAAGAACGGCATTCTGCCGATCGTGCTGCCGACGCAAGTGATCGACAAGCTCTTTGCAGAAACGCTGGCGATGCCGGGTTACCGTCTGGTGGTGGATCTGCCAAATCAGGTGGTGCGTACGCCGGGTGGCGAGGCGATTCCGTTCGACGTTGATCCGTTCCGCAAGGAATGCCTGATCAATGGCTGGGACGACATCGGCCTGACGCTGCGTCATGCCGATGCGATTCATGCCTATGAAGATCGTCGCCGCAACGAACAACCCTGGTTGTTTACTAAGTAACCCCTCTGGAGTTTTCTGATGTCCCGCAAGATTCTCGTACTGCCGGGTGACGGCATTGGTCCTGAAATCACCGCTGAAGCGGTGCGTGTGCTTGAAGCCCTGAACAAGGATGGGCTCAATCTGGAAATCACCACGGGTCTGCTGGGTGGTTGCGCTGTCGATGCCACGGGGGAGCCGTATCCGGCCGAAACGCGTGCCAAGGCTGAAGCGGCAGACGCCGTGCTCCTGGGCGCCGTGGGTGGCCCGCAGTGGGATACGCTGCCACGTGAGCAACGCCCGGAGCGCGGTCTGCTCGGCATCCGCAAACACCTGAACCTGTTTGCCAACCTGCGCCCGGCCATTCTGTATCCGGAACTGGCCAACGCCTCATCGCTGAAGCCGGAAGTGGTGTCGGGTCTGGATATTCTGATCGTCCGTGAACTGACCGGTGACATCTATTTCGGCCAGCCACGTGGCGTGGAAGAGCGTGATACGGAGTGGGGCCGCCAGAAGGTGGGTTTCAATACCATGGTTTACGCTGAGAGCGAGATCCGTCGTATCGCCCACGTGGCCTTCCAGGCAGCGCAGAAGCGCGGCAAGAAGCTGTGCTCGGTCGATAAGATGAATGTGCTCGAGTGCACGCAGTTCTGGCGCGACATTTTCGAAGAGATCGCCAAGGAATACCCGGATGTGACGCTGTCGCACATGCTGGTGGATAACGCCGCGATGCAGCTGGTGCGGGCGCCGAAGCAATTTGATGTGATGGTGACCGGCAATATGTTCGGCGACATTCTGTCGGACGAAGCCTCGATGCTCACCGGTTCGATCGGTATGCTGCCATCGGCCTCGCTCGATGAGAACAACAAGGGTCTGTACGAACCATCGCACGGTTCGGCTCCAGATATCGCCGGCAAGGGCGTGGCCAACCCATTGGCGACGATTCTGTCCGCCGCGATGCTCCTGCGCTACACTTTCGGTTTGGAAGCCGAAGCCGTGCGTATCGAAACAGCCGTGCGTACGGTGCTGGCCCAGGGTTACCGGACGGCCGACATCTATGAAGAGGGTACCCGCAAGGTGGGTACGCGCGAGATGGGCGATGCCGTACTGGCCGCGCTGTAATTGAAGTCATACAAATAAATAGCAGTTCATACGGAGAGTAGAGTCATGGCAAAGCCTGTCGTTGGTCTGGTCGGTTGGCGCGGTATGGTGGGTTCGGTCCTCATGCAACGCATGCAGGAAGAAAAAGACTTCGCCCACATCGAGCCGGTATATTTCTCCACGTCGAATGCGGGCGGTGATGCCCCGGCCTTCGGTGGTGTGTCGTCGGGTGAAAAGCTGCAAGACGCCAGCAATATCTATGCGCTGAAGAAGATGGACATCATCCTGACCTGTCAGGGTGGCGACGACACCAAAGAGGTGTATCCGAAGCTGCGTGCGGCTGGCTGGAACGGTCACTGGATCGACGCCGCTTCGGCGCTGCGCATGGCCGATGATGCCGTGATCGTGCTCGACCCGGTTAATCGCGCCGTGATCGACTCGGCCCTGGGCAAGGGCGGCAAGAACTGGATCGGCGGTAACTGCACCGTTTCGCTGATGCTGATGGGCTTGGGCGGCCTGTTTGAACACAAACTGATCGACTGGGTTTCGTCGATGACGTATCAGGCGGCGTCGGGCGCCGGTGCCCAGAACATGCGTGAACTCATCGCCCAGATGGGGTCGATCCACGCGTCGGTTGCCGATCTGCTGGCTGATCCGAAGTCGGCCATTCTGGAAATCGACCGTAAGGTGGCCGAGACCATCCGTTCGGATGCCTTCCCGAAGAAGAACTTCCGTAACACGCCGTTGGCCGGTTCGCTGATTCCCTGGATCGACGTGCCCGTCGAGCATGGCCAGTCGAAGGAAGAGTGGAAGGGCGGCGCCGAGTGCAACAAGATTTTGGGCAATCCGGCATTCCGTTCGGCCGGTTCGATCCCCATCGATGGTCTGTGTGTGCGTATCGGCGCCATGCGTTGTCACTCGCAGGCGCTGACCATCAAGCTCAAGAAAGATGTGCCGCTGGACGAAGTGAGCGACATCATCGCCAAGGCCAACGACTGGGTGAAGGTCGTGCCGAATGATCGTGAGATCAGCGAGCGTGATCTGACGCCAGCCGCCGTGACCGGTACGCTGACGGTGCCGGTCGGTCGTCTGCACAAGATGGCGATGGGTGATGATTATCTGGCGGCGTTTACCTGTGGTGATCAGCTGCTGTGGGGCGCCGCCGAACCGCTGCGCCGTATGTTGAGAATTCTTGTTGAAGGCTAATAGCGCTGACAGCACGCATTTAAACCAAACGGAACGCCTCACAGATTGTGGGGCGTTTTCACTCGGTAAAGATTTGAAATGAACATCCCTGACTGGCCCTGGATTGTCGGTGGCCTTTTTCTCCTGCTGATGGGTATTTTCTTTGGCGTGAATCTTGGTCGCGTCGGCGAGCGTGCGCGGCATGGCGATCCGGCCAAAGCGGCGCACGATGATCGGCCGCGAATCGCGCCCAAGCCGAAGGTGGATTGGGGTTCGATCAATCTGGATCTGTCGGACGTCGACAAAGACCGTCCCCGGCATTGACGATGACGGAACGCCCTCCGATCTGGTCGCCCGCGCTGAAGCTGATCGGCGTGCTGGCGGTCGCAATCGGGTTGCAATCGACACCGGGCCTTGGGTTGGGGGTCTTGTTGGTAGGTTGGGCGCTGTTTCGGCATGGCGCACGTTTCATGAAGCTGCTGCGCCGTCTGCGGCTGCTGGTTCTGGTTCTCTTCGGTGTGACGCTCCTGATGACACCCGGTGCAGCGCTATTTCCCGAATGGGGCTTGTACCCGACGGCTGAAGGACTGCATCTGGCTGTGACGCAATTGATACGCCTGCTCGGTATGCTGGCTGCCGTGACGTTGTTGCTGGAAGGTACGGACCGCCGCGCCTTGGCCGCAGGCTGTCTGGCGCTGTTGCAACCGCTGGCTGGCCAGGCATCGTGGCCGGAACGTGCGGTAGCGCGCTTGCTGCTGGTTTTTGACTATCTGGAGTTGGCACCGCCGCCACGCAATCTGCAGGAGGTGCTGGCGCTGGCCGGGATGGCAACGAATACACCGGGCGAGTTCGCCGAGCGATTGGATATGCCCGAAACGATTGAGCTCCCCGATGCCGCACTCACGCAGCGGGATGTTGCTGTTGGCGCCGGTTTGCTGATGTTGAGCACACTGGCTTTGGTTTTGGAGCATGCCGGATGAGCGAGCCGACCATGCAGCGCTGGGCACTGGGCGTCGAATACGATGGCCGGTGCTTTCACGGCTGGCAAACGCAGGGTCCGGCGCCCCATGCCATTGGCGACCGACCGGCCGGGGCGGTAGTGCCGACCGTGCAGGATGCTCTGGAATCGGCGCTGAGCCGGATCGCCGATGCGTCCGTTCAGGTAATGTGCGCCGGTCGCACTGACGCGGGTGTTCATGCGACAGGGCAGGTGGTGCACTTCGACACGGATGCGGTACGTCCGGACACGGCCTGGGTGCGTGGTGTCAACGCACATTTGCCGGAATCCTGTGCGGTGCGCTGGGCGAGACCGGTACCGGCGGATTTTCACGCGCGCTTTTCGGCGACGGGTCGGCGCTATCGCTATATCCTCCTGAATCGTCCCGAACGCCCGGCCGTATTCGCTGGACGCATCGGCTGGTTCCACCGGCCGCTTGATACGGCGGTGATGGCCGAAGCGGCCCGGACGATTCTGGGTACCCAGGATTTCAGTGCTTTCCGCGCCGCCGAATGTCAGGCGAACAGCCCGATCCGCACGTTGAATGAGGCACGAGTCAGGCGTCAGGGCGACTGGATCGTCTTTGATTTTGCTGCGAATGCCTTTCTACAGCACATGATCCGTAATCTGGTCGGCGCCCTGATTCATATTGGCAAGGGGGGGGCTGGTCCGTCCCTGATGATCGCGTTGCTGGCGCAGAAGGACCGGACGCTGGCGCCGCCGACCTTCATGCCCGATGGCCTGTATCTGGCCGGGGTCGATTATGATGTGGCTTTGGGCTTGCCCGCGTCTGACGCTGACGGTCAGTTGGGCGATCCGTTACGTATTTTCAGCCTTTGACCCTGTGTGATTGTGACCATGACCCCGAATACCGCGCCCCGAATCAAAGTCTGCGGCCTGACCCGTGTGGAAGATGTGCAGGCGGCCGTGGCTGCCGGGGTCGATGCCATCGGCCTCGTGTTTTATGCCGATAGCCCGCGCCACGTATCGATTGCGTGTGCCGCCGAACTCTGTCGCCATATTCCGCCGTTTGTGACGGTGGTGGGGTTGTTCGTCAACGCCTCTCGTGCCGAAGTACACCGGGTCATCGAAGCCGTGCCGCTCAATCTGCTGCAGTTCCACGGCGATGAAACCGCCGATCAGTGCGAAGGCTTCGGTCTGCCTTACTTACGCGCGGCGCGAGTCCGGCCGGGGGTGGATCTGTTAGAATTCGCTACGCAATTCGCCTCGGCGCGCGCGCTGTTGCTCGACACCTGGACTCCGGCCTACGGGGGCAGCGGTGAGTCGTTCGACTGGTCGCTGGTGCCGTCTTCCTGCCCGCTGCCGGTGATTCTTTCCGGTGGCCTGACCCCCGACAATGTGGCCGAAGCCATTCGTCTGGTCCGGCCTGTGGCGGTGGATGTGTCCTCCGGGGTGGAAAGCGCCAAAGGCATCAAGGATGCCGCCAAGATTCGTGCCTTCGTCAGCGCCGTGCGCGGTGCCTGAACGGGGCCAACCTTCAGCAGTCAGAAAGTTCGGTCGATGATGTCCTACGATTACCCCGACGCCCGCGGTCACTTTGGTCCTTACGGCGGTTCCTTCGTTTCGGAAACACTGGTGGCGGCGCTCGAAGAGCTTAAGCATGCCTACGCGCATTACAGCCGCGACCCGGCGTTCATTGCAGAATTCCAGAGCGAGCTGAAGCATTTCGTTGGCCGTCCCAGCCCGATTTATCATGCCAAGCGCTGGAGCGAAATTCTGGGTGGGGCACAGATCTATTTGAAGCGTGAAGATCTTAATCACACGGGCGCTCACAAGATTAACAATACGATTGGCCAGGCATTGCTCGCCAAGCGGATGGGCAAGAAACGCGTGATTGCGGAAACCGGTGCCGGCCAGCACGGGGTGGCTTCGGCCACCGTGGCCGCCCGCTTCGGGATGGCATGCGTGGTCTACATGGGTTCCGAAGACGTTGCCCGGCAATCGGCCAATGTGTACCGCATGAAGTTGCTGGGTGCCGAAGTGGTCCCTGTGACCAGCGGGTCGAAGACGCTTAAAGATGCACTCAACGAAGCGATGCGGGACTGGGTCACCAACGTTGAAGACACTTTCTACATTATCGGCACTGTCGCAGGTCCGCATCCGTACCCGAAGATGGTGCGTGATTTCAACTCGGTGGTGGGTAAAGAGTGTGTGAAGCAGATGCCGGATATGGTCGGCCGCCAGCCGGATGCCGTTATTGCCTGCGTGGGCGGCGGCTCCAACGCCATGGGTATTTTCTACGATTACATTTCACACGAAAACGTTAAGCTGATTGGTGTGGAAGCGGCCGGTGATGGTATCGACACACCACGTCACGCGGCTTCACTGCAACTGGGCAAACCGGGTGTGCTGCACGGTAACCGCACCTATCTGCTACAGGACGACAACGGCCAGATTATCGAGACGCATTCGATCTCGGCCGGTCTCGATTACCCGGGTGTTGGCCCTGAGCACGCCTGGTTGAAAGATAGCGGTCGTGCCGAGTACGTGGGTGCCACCGACAAGGAAGCCCTGCAGGCGTTTCATGATCTGTGCCGCATCGAAGGCATTATCCCGGCGCTGGAGTCGAGCCACGCACTGGCCTATGCCGCCAAGCTGGCACCGACCTTACCCAAGGATAAGATTCTGCTCGTCAACCTGTCTGGTCGTGGTGATAAGGACCTGCACATTGTGTCGGCAGCGAGCGGTATCCGTATCGATCAGTTGGGTCAACCAATCGTTCAAGATGCGGAGAGCAAATAATGGGCCGTATTACCGATACCTTTGCGGCGCTGGCTACACAAGGCAAAAAAGGCCTGATTCCTTACATCATGGCGGGCGATCCTTCGCCTGCACTGACCGTTGACCTGATGCATGCGCTCGTAGCGGGTGGGGCAGATGTCATCGAGCTCGGTGTGCCGTTCTCCGACCCGATGGCCGATGGTCCGGTGATTCAGCGTGCCGCTGAGCGTGCCATTGCACAGGGGATTGGCCTGCATCAAACACTGGCGATGGTCGCCGAATTCCGCAAGCAGGATCAGGACACACCGATTGTACTGATGGGCTATGCCAATCCGATTGAATGTATGGGTCAGGCAAGCTTTGTGGCTGCCGCTAAAGCGGCAGGTGCCGATGGGGTGCTGGTGGTGGATTACCCACCCGAAGAGTCTGATGAATTTGCCAAGCAACTGCGTGCGGTGGATATGGATCCGATCTATCTGCTGGCACCGACTTCAACGGAAGCGCGTATTGCTGCGGTGGCCAAGGTGGCCAGCGGCTATCTGTACTATGTATCCCTGAAGGGCGTGACGGGTGCAGGCCATCTGGATCTGCACGAAGTGTCGCAACGGATTCCGCAGATTCGCGCTAAAACGGGTTTGCCTGTCGGTGTCGGTTTTGGTATCCGCGATGCCAGCACGGCCGAACGTCTGGCCGGTATGGCCGATGCTGTGGTCGTTGGCAGTCGTCTGATTGACGCCATCTGCGCGGTGCCGCAGCGTGAGGCGCGTGCCGCCTTGCTGGCCGTCATGAAGGATATCCGCGCTGGTGTCGACAAAGCCTGCGCGAAATAACGAATCGATAGGATGAGGAGCACACGATGAACTGGGTTAACAAACTGCTGCCCCCGAAGATCAAACGCGCCGAAGGCCAGCGCAAGAGCGCTTTGCCCGAAGGTCTGTGGTGCAAATGCCCCAACTGTGAAACAGTGCTCTATACGGCTGACCTCGACGCTAACATGCAGGTCTGCCCGAAGTGCGAACACCATCATCGCCTGAAGGCACGCGCCCGTCTGGATATGCTGATGGATGCGCATGGCCGGGTTGAAATCGGCGCCGAGGTGCGTCCGATAGATGCGCTCAAGTTTGTTGATAGCCGTCCTTATCCGGTACGCGTCGATGAGGCGCAGAAGCAGACGCAGGAAACCGATTCGCTGGTGGTCATGCAGGGGTCGATTGAAGCCGAGCCGGCTGTCGTTGCCTGTTTCGAATTCGAATTCATGGGCGGTTCGATGGGTTCCGTGCTCGGTGAGCGTTTCGTGCGTGGCGTCCGCGCCGCCATCGAGAACCAGTGCGGTTTTGTCTGTATCACCGCTTCGGGGGGGGCCCGCATGCAGGAAGGCCTGTTCTCGCTGATGCAGATGGCCAAGACAACCGCCGCGATTTCGGAGTTGGCCCGCCATGGTCTGCCGTTCATCACCGTGCTGACCGACCCGACCATGGGCGGTGTTTCGGCCTCGTTCGCTTTTGTGGGTGATGTGGTGATCGCCGAACCGAATGCGCTGGTTGGCTTCGCCGGGCCGCGCGTGATCGAGCAGACCGTTCGCGAAAAGCTGCCGGAAGGCTTTCAGCGTGCTGAGTTCCTGCTGGAAAAGGGGGCCATCGATATGATCGTACCGCGCAAGAACCTGCGTGACGAACTGTCGTCGCTGCTGCGCCTGTTGCGCAAGGAACCGGTCTGCTCCTGATCAAGCGGGCAGGGCGGTAACGCAGCATGCAGCACAAACACGCAGATTTGGCCGCCTGGCTGGAACAGATCGAACGGATGCACCCGCGCGGTGAGGCCGGTATTGAGCTCGGCCTGGAGCGCGTGGCACTGGTCGCGGCCGAGTTACGACAGACTGAACGGCTTGCCGATAAACCCATTCTCACGGTCGCCGGAACGAACGGCAAGGGCTCGGTCGTTACCTATCTGAGCAACATTCTGGATCGCGCCGGCTACCGGGTCGGTACTTACACCAGCCCGCATCTGGTGCATTTCAATGAACGTATTCGGCTGAATGGCAACCCGGCCGACGATGTCGCGATTACGGCCGCTTTCGAAACCGTCGAGGCGGCCCGTGCGGCGACCGGCGTGTCGCTGACCTATTTTGAATTCACGACGCTGGCGGCGATGGAAGTTTTTCTGGCGGCCGATGCCGATGTGCTGGTGCTCGAAGTCGGTCTCGGTGGCCGTCTCGATGCCGTTAATCTCTATGACCCGGCCGTGGCGATCATTACCGGTGTTGCTCTGGATCATCAGGATTATCTGGGCGACACACGCGAAGCGATTGCGCTGGAAAAGATCGGTGTTGCCCGTGCCGGTCGGCCGATCGTGATTGCCGAACCCGATATGCCGGTCGTCGCACTCAAGCGCCTTGCCGAACAGGGCGCGATCGTTTACCTGATCGGTGACGCTTTCGGTTTTGAACCGCTGCCGGGCGAAGAGGGGAAGCCGAGCATCCAGTGGCGCTACTGGTTACGCAAGCCGGGGACGCCGGTGGAATCGATTCTGCGTCGGGGTGGCCTCGCTTATCCGGGGCTGCGCGGGAAGATCCAGCTGCGTAATGCGGCGGCCGCTATGACCGCCATCGAGTGTTTGCAGGACTGTTTGCCGGTCGCCATGGGCGCGATCCGTCGTGGCTTGCTCGAAGCCGAGCTGGCCGGACGTTTTCAGGTGATCCCGGGGCCGCCGGATCTGGTGCTGGACGTGGCGCATAATCCCGAAGCTGCCGGCATATTGGCCAGCAATCTGGGCCAACTGGCTTTTGCTCATACCCAGCATGGGGTACTCGGCATGATGGCCGATAAAGACCTGGTCGGCGTGCTGAAGCCACTGCTCAAACAGATTGGCCACTGGTATCTGGCACCGGTGGCGAGCCCACGCTCGGCGACTGCGGCGCAGTTGCAGACGGTTCTTCTGTCGCTCGGGGTGCCGGCGGCTCAGATAACATGCTTTGAAAAACCTGCTGCCGCGTATGCTGCAGCACGAAAAACTGCGAGCGAGAGTGATAGAATTGTGGCCTTCGGATCTTTCCTAACAGTTGCTGATGTCCTGCGGGACTTGGGCAGAACGGCATGAAGCCAGACACTCCGGAAACAGACAGCCAATTGGCCCTTAAGAAAAGTGCGCGTCGCCGTTTGATCGGTGCGACGTTCTTTGTCATTCTCGCAGCGGCGGTATTGCCGATGATGATGGATGCGGCGCCGCCTGCGCAACTCAATGACTTCCGTGTCGTTACTGCCGAGGAACGGGCAGCGGCCAGCGCGTCGGCGCCTGTGTCAGTAGTAGTGCCGCCGCCAGAAGCAGAATCGGCCCAGCCTGCTCAAAAGGAGGCGGTTGTCGCCAGTAAACCGGTTGAATCTGTACCGGCGGCGCCCGTGGTGGTTGCGGCAGCCGATGTGGCGAAAGCGGAACCCAAAGTGGAACCTGCTCCCGTGCTGGAGGCGAAGCCGGTTGCTGAAAAGAAACCCGAGCCGGTAAAGGCGGCGGAGAAGCCCGTCGAGAAGAAGGCAGACAAGCCGGTCGAAAAAAAGCAGGATAAGCCTGCCGACAAGAAAGCAGATAAGCCGACAGAGAAACCCGCCGATAAGAAAGACAGCAAGGACGCCAAAGAGCAAGCGGCCCAGTATTACATTCAGGTCGGCGTATTTGCCGATGCCGATAATGTGAAACAGGTGCGTGCCAAGCTAAAGGGGCAGGGTATCAGCAGTTGGACGGAAGAGGCGACGGGTAATCTGGCCGGCAAGACTCGCGTCAAGGCTGGCCCGTTCCCGACGAAGGACGCGGCCGACAAGGCATTGGCCAAAATCACCAAAGCCGGCCTGAACGGCATGATCGCCAAGAAATGATGAACGCCACGCTCGGTGCCTGCTTTTTGCGTCCGTGCGTCCCTGAAATGACTTCTGCAGCGCAATGACCGGTTTCGATTACGCCATTATCGCGATCCTCGGTGCCTCGGTGTTGCTTGGCGCCTGGCGCGGTATGGTTAGCGAAGTGATGTCCCTCGGGGCGTGGATCATTGCGTTTCTGGTGGCGCGCGAATGGGGTGAAATGATCGGCACCCAACTACTGGCACGTTACGTGACGGTACCGTTCTGGCAGATCGCCGGGGGCTGGGTCATTCTGTTTATCGCCGCTATTCTGGCGGTGTCGATCTTCAAGGCACTGGCGCGCAAGACGGTGCATGCCATTGGCCTGGGCTTTTTTGATCGCACGCTGGGTATGGTATTCGGCGCTGCACGTGGTGTGTTGCTGATTCTGCTGCTGGTGGCCATCGGCGGTATGACGCATCTGCCCGAAGAGCCCTGGTGGCGGCAGGCGCGCCTGGCGCCACTGGCCGAGCATGGCGTGACTTATATCAAACCCTGGTTGCCCGACGATCTGGCTAAGCATATTGTTTATGCCAACGCGTTCAGCCAGATAGCACCACAACTCGCGCCGCATTTAGCGCCCCAACTTGCGCCCGTGTTGGCGCCCCAGAATCCACTTTCCAAGTAATCGAGAACAACCATGTGCGGAATTATTGGCGTCGTTGCAACCTCTCCGGTGAACCAGCTACTTTATGATGGTCTCATGGTGCTGCAGCATCGTGGTCAGGATGCTGCGGGCATTTCTACAGCGGAAGGCAGCACCTTTCACATGCATAAAGGACCCGGTCTGGTCCGCGATGTGTTTCGTACCCGGAACATGCGTGCTTTGCCTGGTAACTGGGGTATTGCGCATTGTCGCTACCCGACCGCCGGTTCCGCCTACAATTTTGCTGAAGCGCAGCCGTTTTACGTCAACTCGCCCTTTGGTCTGATGTTGGCGCATAACGGTAATCTGACGAATGCTGAAGAATTGAAGCAGCAACTCTTCAAGCTGGATTTACGTCACATCAACACTAACTCCGATTCGGAAGTGCTGCTCAATGTGCTGGCGCATGAGCTGCAACGTGCGGCACATGGCACGGTACTGGATCAGGCCGCCGTGTTCAAGGCTGTGCGCGGCGTGCATCAACGTGTGCGCGGTGCCTATGCCGTTGTCGTTATGATTGCCGGTTATGGGCTCGTGGCCTTCCGCGACCCGCATGGCATTCGCCCGTTGGTGCTGGGTAAAAATGAGACGCCGGAAGGGACCGAATGGATGCTGGCCTCCGAGTCGGTAGCGCTTGATACCCTGGGTTTTGAGCGCGTTGATGATGTGGCTCCCGGTGAAGGGGTATACATTGATCTCGACCGCAACATGGCTCGTGAGCAGTGCGCCGAGCGCCCCGAGTTGTCGCCATGTCTGTTCGAGTATGTGTATCTGGCACGTCCGGATTCAACCCTGGATGGCATCTCGGTCTATGAAACACGCTTGCGCATGGGCGAGACCTTGGCCGCCAAAGTGCGTAAGGTGATCGACCCGAAGGATATTGACGTCGTCATTCCGATTCCGGATTCCTCACGCCCGGCTGCCTTGCAGATGGCGCAGGCGCTGGGGATTCCGTTCCGCGAAGGTTTCGTCAAGAACCGTTACATCGGTCGCACGTTCATCATGCCGGGACAATCGACGCGTAAGAAATCGGTGCGTCAGAAGCTCAACACCGTGACGCAGGAGTTCGCCGGTAAGAATGTGATGCTGGTGGATGATTCGATTGTGCGCGGTACGACGAGCCACGAGATTGTGGAAATGGCGCGTGCTGCGGGTGCCCGGAAAGTCTACTTTGCCTCGGCATCGCCGCCTGTGCGTTTCCCCAATGTCTATGGCATCGACATGCCGACCCGCAGCGAACTGATCGCCACTGGCCGTACCGATGCGCAGATCGCTGCGCTGATCGGCGCAGATGAGCTTGTTTATCAGGACCTCGATGCGCTTGAGGCCTCGGTCTGCGAGTGTAATCCGCATATCACCCGTTTTGATGCCTCGTGTTTCAATGGTTGCTACATCACGGGAGATGTGGACGAGGCTTATCTCGATAATGTTGAACGTAGCCGGAATCAGAAGCCGGCAAAATCTGCTGTTACATCGGAAGACGATGAAGAAACCGGGAATGCTGCGCAACAGATTGAAATGTTTGTGCGCCGCCCCGGGCAATAACAATCATGATGAATGACCAAAGCAAGCCGCTTCCTGCGGGCCTTTCGACCGATACTCTGGCCGTGCGTGCCGGGATGGATCGTACGCATCACCGCGAACATAGCGAGGCGATGTACCTGACATCAAGCTTCGTGTTCGACAGTGCTGCGCAAGCAGCCGTGATGTTCTCGGGCGAAGAAGACGGTAATGTGTACGCACGCTTTACCAATCCGAGCGTGACGCTGTTCGAACAACGTCTGGCGGCGCTCGAGGGTGCCGAAGACTGCATCGCCACGGCCAGTGGTATGGCTGCCATTACCGCGATGATTATGGCCAATCTCAGCGCTGGTGATCATATCGTCGCATCGAAATCCCTGTTTGGTTCGTCCATCCAGTTGCTGAGTAATATCCTGCCGCGTTTCGGTATTGAAACCACTTTCGTGTCGCTGGCTGATCCGGCAGCATGGGCAGCGGCTGTGCGCCCCAATACGAAGCTGTTGTTCTGTGAAACGCCCTCGAATCCGCTCACCGAAATCGGCGACATCGCAGCGTTGTCAGTCATCGCCAGACAACACGGCGTATTGCTGGCGGTCGATAACTGTTTCTGTACGCCGGTCCTGCAGAAACCGCTGAGTCTGGGTGCCGATATCGTCGTGCACTCGGCGACCAAATACCTGGACGGCCAGGGCCGTGTGCTCGGTGGCGCTGTCTGCGCCAGCAAGGCCATTGTTGAAAAGGTGTTCGTGTTTCTGCGGACGACCGGTCCGACGCTATCAGCCTTTAATGCCTGGGTATTGGGTAAAGGGCTTGAAACGCTGGGTATCCGCATGCGCGCCCAGTGCGCCTCGGCGCTGGAATTAGCCCGTTGGCTCGAAACACATCCCGCTGTGGCGCGCGTGTATTACCCCGGTTTGGCATCGCACCCACAACACGAACTTGCTATGCGTCAGCAATCGGCTGGCGGCGCCATCGTCAGTTTCGAGGTTAAAGGCGGGAAAGAGGCCGCCTGGCGTGTGATAGACTCGTGCCAGTTGTTGTCGATTACCGCTAATCTGGGTGATACCCGGACAACGCTCACGCATCCGGCAAGCACCACGCATGGTCGCATTACGCCGGAAGCCCGTGCTGCCGCAGGCATTAAAGATAATCTGCTACGCATGGCCGTGGGCCTGGAATCGATAGACGACATTCGTAATGATCTGTCGCGTGGTTTGTTACCCTGAGGCGCTGCTTGATCAAGCCTCTTGATCCCACCGCGTCCGATAGATTCGACCTTTATTTGTAACGAGTGCTTCAGCCCCCGAGGGCCATGACTATGTCGTTTGAACAGTTTTCCTTAAGCGAGTCGCGCCTGAAAGCGATTCAGGATGCCGATACTTCTGGTATCTGCTCGGTGCCGACACCGGTGCAGAGCGCTTTGATCCCACTGATGCTGACCGGCAAGGATGTTCTGGTCGGTGTGCCGGCCGGTTCCGGCAAAGCGGCCGCCTATGCGATTCCGGCTTTGGATCTGCTACAACGCGAAGATGCCGCGTTGACCCAGGTGGCGGGCCGTGGTCCGCGCGTCATCGTGCTGGTGCCGACCCGCGAAGTTGCCCTGCAAGTGCTTGATGCGTTCCGCACCTATGGCCGTCACGATAACTTTTATTCTTTTGCGGTCTATGGTGGTGTCAGCATGCACCCGCAAGTGCAGGCATTACAGCGTGGTCTGGATGTTCTGATCGCGACACCGGGCCGCCTGCTCGATCACCTGGGCCAGGGGCACGTCAGTCTCGACAGTGTGAAGGTGCTGGTGTTCGACGAAGTTGATCGCATGATGGATATGGGGCAGGTGGCCGAACTGGAACGCCTCTACCCGCTGCTGCCAACGCCGCGTCAGACCGTTGTGGTGGCGAGTTCACTGGGCGATGACATCCGCGCTTTTGCCAGTGGCTTGCTCAATTATCCGGAAGAGATCGCGATTGATCGCGGTGATGATGTGACGTCACAGGTACATCAACGCTTCATCGCAGTGGATCCGCATCGTAAGCGCGAACTGATGGCACAACTGTTCAAGGATGAGGCCTGGCCGCGATCTCTGGTGTTTGCGCGCACCAAATTCGGTGCTGAAGGTCTGGCCCGCAAATTGGCCAAGAGCGGTATTACGGCTTTTGCGCTGCATGCGCATCGTGGCCAGCCGCCGCGTGGTCGCGCACTGGATGAATTCCAGAACAACCAGCTTAACGCTTTGGTGACGACCGATATGGCGGTGCGTGGCTTTGATATGGACGGTATTGAGCGCGTCGTTCATTACGATCTGCCAGCCGTGCCGGATGATTATCCGTCGCGCCTGAACCGCGTAATCAACGGGGCAGAGGGTCGTATCGGCGATACAGTCGCTTTTGTGACGCATGACGATGCCGTGCTCGTCAAATCCATCGAGCGTCTGCTCGGTGCGCCGATCATGGCAGAAGTGATTCCGGGCTTTGAACCGCTGTCACCGGAGGCGTTGGCCGAATATCAGGCCGAGCAGGCCGCTAAATATGCCGCTGATCCACGTAACGTGCGCCAGCAACCGGGTGAAGCCGGAGAGGCGGGGGATGAGCGCGTTGAGGCCGATGCTGATAACGGCGATTTCGATGAGACTGATGATGATCGTCAACCGGCCGAACTCGACGAAGACGCTAAAGCGCGCGCCGAAGGCGAGGCGTGGCTTTATGCCCGGCAACAGGCCAATCAGCGCCCGCCACGTGGCCGTAAGCCGCGTGACCCCGACGCCCAGCCGTATTTTCCCGATGATCGTGATCCGTGGGAAACCTTACCCGAAGAAAAACTCTACATCCTTGATGCAATGTATAACGGCAACAGCCTTGCGCCGGGAGAAACCGACCCGCTGACGGCATTGCAGTTTATTGATGACGATGATGCCTGGGAAGATGATGAGCGTCAGCCGCGTGGTCAGAATGCCCATGTCCGCGACATTGTTGCCGAGTTTCGTCGTGAAGCGCGCGAGGATCGTAATTTGCACCGAGAGCTGGCTGGTATGCCGGCACTCAATAGCCTGCGCAAAAATCACCGGGGTAAAAAGCCATTCGGTAAATCATCCCAGTTCGGCAAAGGACAGGGAAAACCTTCAGGCGCCAAGTCACCACGGGGTACGCAAGGCAGAAAACCCGCAGAGGGGCAGCCGCGCGCGGCTGGTGCACCTCGTCCTGCAGGTGTTGCCAAACCGTTTTCCCGTAAACCAAGTGGCGCGCCACGTCGTCCGCGTACCCCCAAGCCCGAGGCAAGCTGATAGAATCTTGCCTGCACTGAATAAGGGTCTGTGGCCGAGTGGTTTAAGGCAGCGGTCTTGAAAACCGCCGTAGGTGTGAGCCTACCGTGAGTTCGAATCTCACCGGACCCGCCAGATACAATGACGAAACCCGCATAGCGACAAGCTTTGCGGGTTTTTTCTTGGGGTTTTGTCAGCCGACTAGGCGCATTATTTGGCTATTGATCAGTGAGTCAGCAGGGCTTTGGCGTAGATGTCGGGGTCAAAACCGACCAGCAAGGTTTTTCCGGTATCCAGGACGGGGCGCTTGATCATGCTGGGGTATTGAATCATCAGGCGATGTGCTTTTTCTGCATCGACATCCTGGCGTTCACTATCCGTCAGTTTTTTCCACATCAGGCCGCGGGTATTGAGGAGTTTTTCCCACCCGGCACGTTTGATCCAGTCGGGCAGGTGCGTTTCGGCGACGCCAGCCTTTTTATAGTCCACAAAGGTATAGGCCACGCCGTTGGCTTCGAGCCAGGCAAGGGCTTTCTTCATGGTGTCGCAATTTTTGATGCCGTAGACAGTGATCATCGCGAATCCTTATTTCTTCAGTTTGGCGAAGGCGGCGGCCATGGCGTTATTGGGCGGCGGCACGCTTGGCCGTTGGGGTTTGTGCGATGCCGGCCGCTGTTGCGCCGAACGGTTGGCGCTGGGGTTGGCGTGTTCGTGCCGTTCGCGCTTGGGCGCTGCTTCGTCGGTCAGGCGCATGGTGAGTGCAATGCGTTGACGCGGTAGATCGACTTCAAGGACTTTGACTCGCACGACCTGGCCGGCTTTTACCACGTCGTGCGGGTCTTTGACGTAGGTATTGGAAAGTGCGGAGATATGCACCAGGCCATCCTGGTGCACACCGATGTCCACAAAGGCGCCGAAGGCGGCGACGTTGGTGACGACACCTTCGAGCAGCATGCCCGGAACCAGGTCTTTGACCTCATGCACACCGTCGGCGAAGCTGGCGGTTTTGAACTCGGGGCGTGGGTCGCGACCGGGTTTTTCCAGTTCTTTGAAGATGTCCTGCACGGTCGGCAGACCGAAGCGGTCATCGGTATATTTGCCGGCGTTCAACGCCCGCAGGACGCTGTTATTGCCCATGACATCCTTGATCGGCTGTTTGATATCGGCCAGAATTTTTTCGACGACGGGATAGGCCTCGGGGTGGACGGAGGATGCGTCGAGCGGGTTGTCACCACCGCGGATACGTAGGAAGCCGGCCGCTTGCTCGAAGGTTTTGTCACCGAGGCGCGGTACGTTGAGCAGCTCCTGGCGTGTCTTGAAAGCGCCGTGCGTGTCACGATAGCTGACGATATTGCTGGCCAGACCGGCGTTGAGGCCGGAGATACGGGTGAGCAGGGGGGCCGAGGCCGTGTTGACATCAACGCCGACGGCGTTAACGCAGTCTTCCACAACGGCATCCAGGCTGCGTGCCAGTTTGAGTTGTGAGACATCGTGTTGGTATTGGCCAACACCGATGGACTTGGGTTCGATCTTGACGAGCTCGGCCAGTGGGTCCTGCAGGCGGCGGGCAATGGAGACAGCGCCGCGTAGCGAGACGTCGAGTTCCGGGAATTCTTTCGCGGCGAGCTCGGAGGCCGAGTAGACCGAAGCGCCGGCTTCCGAGACGACAATCTTCGCCAGCTTCAGTTCCGGGAACTGCTTCATGGTATCGACAACGAGTTTGTCGGTTTCGCGGCTGCCCGTGCCGTTGCCGATGGCGGCCAGCGTGACGTTGAAGCGTTTGGCCAGTGCGGCGATGGTGGTCATACTACCGGCCCAGTCTCGGCGCGGCTCATGCGGATAAATCGTTTCAGTGGCGAGCAGTTTGCCGGTGGCGTCAACGACGGCGATTTTGCAGCCGGTACGGATGCCGGGATCGATGCCCATGGTGACATGGTGGCCAGCGGGGGCGGCCAGCAATAGATCCTTGAGGTTTTTGCCGAAGATGCGGATGGCTTCCTCTTCAGCGCGTTCGCGCAGTTGACCGACCAGATCCAGTTCCAGGTGCAGTGCCAGCTTCACGCGCCAGGTCCAGCGTACGGTATCGTTCAGCCATTTGTCGGCCGCGCGGTTGAGCTGCTTGATGCCGAAACGATTGGCGATGCGTTGCTCGCAGGGATTGGGCGTGGCCGAAGGTGCTTTTTGATCTTCCTGTTCGAGTTCGCTGTCGAGCACCAGCGACACCTGCAGGAAACCTTCGTTACGGCCACGCAGTAACGCAAGTGCTCGGTGCGAGGGCATCGCATTGAGTGGCTCGTGAAAATCGAACCAGTCGCGGAATTTGGCGCCTTCGGTTTCTTTGCCTTCGATGACCTTCGATCGCACCATGCCATGTTCGTTGAGATAGTCGCGTAACTGGCCCACCAGTTCCGGGTCTTCCGCAAAGCGCTCCATCAGAATCTGGCGTGCGCCGTCCAGCACGGCCTTGGTGTCGGCAAAGCCGGCTTCAGCGTTGAAATATTTCTCCGCTTCGGCCTCCGGGTTGAGGTCCGGATTGTCAAGCAGAGTGTCGGCTAGCGGTTCGATGCCGGCCTCCCGGGCGATCTGCGCCTTGGTGCGACGTTTCTGCTTATACGGCAGATAGAGGTCTTCGAGTCGTTGCTTGGTCTCAGCGGCGTCGATGTCGGCTTTGAGCTCTGGCGTCAACTTGCCCTGTTCTTCGATCGAAGCCAGAATGGATTTGCGGCGTTCTTCGAGCTCGCGCAGATAAATCAGTCGCTCTTCCAGGGTGCGCAACTGTGTGTCGTCCAGGCCGCCGGTGACTTCTTTACGGTAACGGGCGATGAAGGGTACGGTGGCACCTTCGTCCAGCAACTGAATGGCGGCCAGGACCTGGGCGGTTTTGACGTTGAGTTCGGTGGCAATTTGTTCTTCGATAATCAGGGGCATGGCAAACCACAGGCAAGCGCCGCCATCGGCGGCGGCTGGTTAATCGGGAAAATTATTGAGTAGGCTGGGAGAGCCAGACGCACTTGCCGCCGGACTCTTTCTGAATCTGTTCCAGAACCAGCTGATGCGCTTGCAGGTCAGCGTCACCGGCCGTCAGAACTCTGAGTTGGCCCAGGCGGGCGGTGTCGCTGTTGAAGGCAACCGTCTGTGCGGACTCCTCGAACACCATGGCCAGACCGTCCTGACCACGGGTCATCATGAGGTAGACTTCGGCCAGTAGTTCGGCATCAAGCAGCGCACCGTGCAGATTACGGTGTGCGTTGTCGATTTCCAGGCGTTCACACAGCGCATCCAGGCTGTTGCGCTTGCCCGGGTAGCTATCACGTGCCATTTTTAAGGTGTCAGTTACGCTGGCACAGAAGGTGGTGACGGGTGACTTGCCGAGAAGATCCAATTCCGCATTCAGAAAGCCCACATCGAAGGGTGCGTTGTGAATGACGAGCTCGGCCCCATCGATGAAGTCAAGAAAGCTGTCGGCAATATCGGCAAAGCGCGGCTTATCGGCCAGGAATTCACGCGAGATGCCATGTACCGCCTGCGCGCCTTCGTCGATGTCACGATCCGGGTTGATGTAATGATGAAAGTGCCGGTTCGTCAGTCGACGGTTAACGACTTCCACACCGGCAACCTCAATGATGCGGTGTCCCTGACGGGGGTCAAGGCCGGTGGTTTCGGTATCAAGAATGATCTGGCGCATAGTCAATGTCTCGGGGGCGCCGTAATTTTACAGGCTTTACAGTTCATCGATACCCCGGTTGGCCAGCGCATCGGCCAGTTCGTTTTCCGGGTGGCCGGCGTGACCTTTGACCCAGTGCCAACTGATGTCAAATTGTGCGGCAAGCTGATCGAGGTGTTGCCATAGGTCGGCGTTTTTAACGGGCTTTTTGTCTGAGGTTTTCCACCCATTGCGTTTCCAGCCGTGAATCCAGGATTGCATACCCTGTTGCACATATTTGGAATCGGTATGGATTTCAACGGGGATCGAATTGTCCCGTTTCAGTGCGGCAAGGCCGGAGATGACGGCCATGAGTTCCATACGGTTGTTGGTGGTATTGGCTTCGCCACCATGCAGCGTTTTTTCATGGTCGCGATAGCGCATCAGTGCGCCCCAGCCACCAGGGCCAGGGTTGCCGCGGCAGGCCCCGTCGGTATAAATGCGGATGGGTTCGTTTTGTAGCGTGTGACTCATGATTTGGGGATATGTTGTTCGGTGACAAGGGATGCTTTCGTCGCCACTTTCTTTTCGGCGGCCACCCAGCTAGGCGTGAGTAGGGTCATACCAGGAATGCGTTTGACTGCCATGAGTGCATAACAGCCGCCAGCAAACCCCCACCAGCGGTCTCCGGCAAGCTCCAGCCAATGCAGGTGCCGGTATGCGCCTTCGCTGCGACAGGGCGGCGCGTAGCAACCAAAGTGGCCGCGGGCGACTTCAAAATCCAGCAATTTGAGCCAGTCTTTGAGGCGATGCACCGACAAGTAATTGCCCGGCCACGGAAATGCAGTCTTGCCAGGCGAGGCGCTGTGGCTGATGCTGTTGCGCAGCCCCCACAGCGACAGCGGGTTGAAACCCATAATGAGCAAACGGCCTTCAGGGCGTAGCACGCGCTGCGCTTCCCGTAGCACTTGATGCGGGTTCGGATGAAATTCCAGTATATAGGGCAACACCAGAAGATCCAGGCTGTCGCCGTCAAACGGCAACGCAGCGGCGTCGGCGAAAGCGCCGGTCGGCGTGGCGCTTTCGCCGAGTGCGATGCGGGTTTCGTCTGCGGTCAGGCAGCGAAAGCGGTGCTGGATTCGGTTATGTGCCAGAAAGTCCAGCATCGAACAGCCCACTTGCGCGGCTTGCAGGCCGAAGACATCCAGTAGCAGGCTGTCGGCTGTATCGAGCGACCATTGCGCCATATAACGTCCGGCCGGCGTTAGAAACCAGTCTGTACGGGTCAATGGCGAAGTGGGCGTGTTTGACATCCTGAGCGGCAAAGGGAGAAGATCAGGGCGATATTTTACCCCGCACGAGCACGGCATCATGACGCATAACGCAGAACCCGGTTCGAATCATTTTTTGTCTCACGATCACCCCGGCTTTTCGGTGACCGGGCTGCCCGCATTCAACGACAACTACATCTGGCTGGTTCGCTCGACGGGTGGGCAACCCGACGACCGACGCCTCGCCGTGGTTGATCCCGGTGATGCGGCACCGGTGATCGAATACTGTCGCCGGCAAGCCCTCTTGCCCGATCAGATCTGGCTGACGCATCATCATGCTGACCATATGGGCGGCGTGACTGAGCTCCGGGATTGGGTTGCTGGCCGAGGTGGTTCGCTTGCCGTGTATGGCCCTGCCGCCGAGGCGATTCCCGGTGTCACGAAGCCGCTCGACGGGGGCGAGTGTCTGAGCTGGGGTGAAGGCCTTGGCGTCAAGGTTATGCGCGTACCCGGACATACACGTGGACACCTGGCGTACTACGTCTCGGCGCCGGCGGACATCATGCCGCCGGCACTGTTTTGTGGGGACACCCTGTTCGCCCTGGGCTGTGGGCGATTGTTCGAAGGAACGGCCAGCCAGATGTTCGAATCGCTGAAACAGATTGCTCGATTGCCCTCTGATACCTGCGTGTATTGTGCGCACGAATATACGCTGCTGAATCTGCCGTTTGCGCTCGCGGTTGACCGCGATAACGTGGCGCTGGCAGCTCGCGCTGAAAAGGTACGGCAGCAGCGCAGGGCAGGTGAGGCTACGGTGCCGTTTACGCTGGCGGAGGAGCTGGCGACGAACCCGTTTCTGCGTTGTGATCAGTCGGCGTTAAGGCAATCAGCCATGGTCGCCGATGGCGCGCCGGCGGTAGCGGTTTTTACGAATCTGCGCCGGATGCGCGATACATTCAAGGTGTCGCAATAGCCGGATATCTGATCAGTACAGCTGGTACCAGGGCTTGCTGCGTTGAATACCTTCAGTCAGGAAGCGGCTGTTCGGATAGTTTTTGCGCAGAATACGGTCGCTGTCTGCCTGTAATTCGGGGAGTCTCAGTTGGCCGTAGCTGTAGGCCATGACGGCGAGCGCTTCTTCGACAGCCGGTGCATCCGGATAATAACGAACGACTTCCTGGGCACGGTTTGCAGCCGCCAGCCATGCGCCTCGGCGTACATAGTAGTTGGCGACATGCAGTTCATGAGAGGCGAGGGCATTAACCAGCCAGACCATGCGTTTGGCTGCATCATCTCGATATTTGCTATTGGGAAAGTTTTCGTAGAGGTATTTGAAGGCCAGGAAAGATTCGCGCATGCTTTTCGGGTCGCGCTCTGTCGGGTCCTGCTGCATGACATAGCCGCCATAACCCAGATCTTCATTGAAGCCGATCATGCCTTTCAGGTAGTAGACATAATCGAGGTTGGGGTGATTCGGGTGCAGCTTGATGAAGCGATCCGCTGCTGCGTTGGCTTCGGCCTGTTCGCCAGCCTTGTAATGGGCATAGGCGGTTTCGATCTGTGCCTGCTGCGCATAGGTCCCGTAGGGGTAGCGCGCTTCCAGCTTTTCGTAATATTTGACGGCCTGTTCGTAGTTGCCTTCGTTCAGCGCTTCCTTGGCGGCAGAATAGAGCTTGTTGGCCGACCAGCCTTTGGTGGGGTCGTTGTCATCCTGGAACATCGCGCATCCGTTCAGCATCAGAATCGACAGGGCGATCAGGAACGGGGCAAGGGCACGAATGCTGAGTAAACGACGACGCATGATGTTTGAATGATGCCGGTGAATGGTCGATGAGCCCGATTAACGCTAGACTACGCCACCATGAACAAGCAGCGCGAAACCGTCCAAAACGTCGAAACTGTCGAACCCATCGAGATTCCTCTGCCGGAGGCGTTGGATGATCTGGAAGATAATGCTTCGAATAATAACATGCTGAGCCTGATCGCCGCGGATGGCGGACGGCTCGATCAGGTACTGGCCGACTTGGTGCCCGAGCACTCCCGCAACCGTCTGCAGCAGTGGGTGAAGGCCGGGCGGGTCGATGTGGACGACAAGACGGTGACGGAGCCCAAGCACAGGATTTATGGGGGTGAGGTTCTGGTGGTGCGGGTCGATCAGGTGTTGACCGATGCCGAGGCCGGTCAGTTTCAGCCCGAGACCATGGATTTGCCGATTGTCTATGAGGATGCACATATCCTCGTCATTAATAAACCCCCCGGCCTGGTCGTGCATCCGGCAGCCGGTAACTGGCAGGGTACCTTGCTCAATGGCCTGCTGGCCTACGACCCGGTCTTTACGCATCTGCCGCGTGCTGGCATTGTGCACCGCCTGGATAAGGATACGTCGGGGTTGATGGTTGTGGCCAAGACGCTGACGGCGCATACGCACCTGATTCGTCAGCTGCAGGCACGGTCGGTCAAGCGTCTGTATCGTGCGGTTGTTTGCGGCGTGCCGCGTGTCGATGGCACCGTCAACGCGCCGATTGGACGCGACTTGCGTCAGCGTACGCGCATGGCCGTGACCAGCCAGGGCAAGGAAGCGATCACGCATTACCGGTTGCTGGAGATGTTTCCGGGCTGTAGCCTGGTCGAATGCGTGTTGGAAACGGGGCGTACGCATCAGATTCGTGTCCATATGGCGCATCTGGGCCATCCACTGGTCGGCGATGAAACGTATCAGGGCGGGCGGCGCCAGCCACTGCCCGAAGCGGCGGCGCGCTTCGGCCGCCAGGCGCTGC
>JBLIZO010000053.1:0-20566 GCA_048859965.1 Fluviibacter sp. | reverse complement strand
CAGCGCACCCCAACCCCAACAGAGAAGCAGAACGAGGACCGAGTCCTAGGCTCTGCAGAGCAGAGTATGCGGATATCAGATGTCTCATACAAGACTGGACAATCCAAAAAAACTGGTAATTGAGGTTTTATTGACATTCGTCAATTTATGCGGCGGCGCAAGATCAATCCGGCAGGCGCCGCATCGGATGGTCAGTCTCTTTATCCGCTTTTCCTTCCTGCGGACGCACCATTTTCTCGTCGTCCATCAGGATGCGATGCGCCGGCCCCTCGAGATCGTCAAACTGACCGGAACGCACCGACCACCAGAACAGCCCCGCGATGACGAAGACCAAGACGACAGATACGGGGATCAGCAGATACAAAGATTCCATGACGATGCTCCAACCCGGTTAAGGCTCTGTGACCACTTTGCGCTGTAACCGCAAGGAATTCAAGACCACCCACAGGGAACTGAACGACATCCCGATACCGGCCAGCCACGGGGTCAGGAAACCGCCCATGGCCACAGGTAACGCGATGGCATTGTAAATAACCGCCCACCAGAGGTTTTCACGAATAGTCCGCCGCGTGGACCGTGCCAGGCAGATACCATCGGCTAATACCGACAAATAACCACCCAGCAGAACACAATCCCCTTGCGTGCGGGCCAGCTCGGCACCCTCGCCCATTGCCACCGAGACCTGGGCCTGCGCCAGAACAGGCGCGTCATTGACACCATCACCGACCATACAGACGACCCGACCTTCAGCCTGCCAGGCGGCTACGCGTTCCAGTTTACTTTGCGGGGTCGCACGCCCGACCACAACCTCGATACCGAGCTGCTCGGCCAGACTGGTCACAACGGCCGGATCGTCCCCCGACAGCAGGGCCACGCGACAGCCGAGGGCTTTCAGACGCGCAACGGTCGCATGCGCATCCGGCCGAACCTCATCCGCCAGCTCAAAGCGCGCCAGCCAGGCACCAGGCTCACCCAGTAAGAGCGTAGTCACGGTCCGGCCTGAACGACGGTCAACCGGCAAAGAAAGGCGTTGCCCTACTACCTGTTGTACATAAGCCTCGTGACCGATACGCAGGCGACGCCCCTCAACCACAGCCTCAATACCGCCACCCGTTTCATGCTGTTCGTCGGTCGCAGTCTTCGACGCCAGACTCAAATCTTCGGCCGCCCGCCGCAACCCCTGCCCGAGCGGGTGTGACGATCGCTGTTCCAGCGCCGCCGCGAATGCCAGACAAGTTGCCACATCCGTATCGTCCAGCGCATCAATATGCGCCAGGTTCATGGCGCCCGTGGTCAATGTGCCGGTCTTATCGAATACCACATCGGTGACCTGCGCCAATGCCTCGATAGCGTGGCCGCGTGTAACGAGCAGGCCTTCACGCGCCAGACGCCCCGAAGCAATGGTCAACGCCACCGGGGTCGCCAGCGATAACGCACAAGGGCAACTGACGACCAGTACAGCAACCGTGATCGGCAGGGCGCGCGTCGGGTCAATCATCCACCAGGCGAGCGCCGTCAGCCCGGCCAGTGCCAGCAAGCCCCACAGGAACCAAGAGGCCACTCGGTCGGCAATTGTCACGGCCTGCGGTTTTTCCAAGGCACCGCGCTCCATGAGGCGCAGGATCGCTGCCAGACGTGTCGCTTCGCCCACCTGTTCAACGCGCACCGTCAACGGATTATCAATATTCATCGAGCCACCGGTCACGCTGGCGCCAACGGCTTTGGTAACCGGACGACTTTCACCGGTGAGCAACGATTCATCCACGCTCGAAGCGCCATCGAGAACCGTGCCATCAGCGGGAATCTGCGCTCCCGGTTTCACCAGCACCCGGTCGCCGACGAGCAGCGCCGAAACGAGTACGCGTTCTATTGCAGCGTCCGACCTTTGTCCGATCAACCGATCGGCAAAGGCTGGCGCCAGGCGGCCCAGTTCCTCCGTGGCTCGCAACGCCTTTTGCCGCGCCAGCAATTCCAGATAACGGCCGCCGAGTAGAAAAAACACAAACATATTAATCGAATCGTAATAGACGTGCCCCTGCCCGATCAGCGTCGCCCAGACGCTGGCCGCGAAAGCGGCACCGATACCCAGCGCCACGGGCGTATCCATACCGACCCGCCGCAACTTGATGTCACGCCAGGCGTTTTTAAAGAATGGCCCGCAAGCGTACAAAATCACCGGCAGGGTCAGGAGCAGACTGGACCAGCGCAACAAGGTTGCCACATCCGGCGTCAGCTCGCCCTCATTGGCGACATAGGTGGGATAGGCGTACATCATCACCTGCATCATGCCGAGGCCGGATACAGCCAGACGCCAGAGCATAGCCCGGCGCTCTTTCTGTGCGACTGCTTCCTGGCGGGCCGGGTCAAAAGGGTGCGCGCGATAACCGATGTCGGCAATTGCCTTCAGAACCTGCGACAAGGCGATACGCCGATCATCCCAACGTACGCGTGCGCGCCGTGTCGTATAGTTCACCTCGACCGCCAAGACACCCGGCAACTGCGCCACATGCTGTTCGTTCAGCCAAACGCAGGCGGCGCAGGTGATGCCTTCGAGCACCAGCGCTGCTTCCTGCTCATGTTCGCCCAAGGCACGCACAAAGGTTTTCTGAAACTCGGCTTGGTCATAGAGCGACAGTGAATCGAGAATATCCGGTCGCACACCGGTTGCCCAATCGCGCGGAGATTCGGGGAGCGCATCCCGATTGGTGTAATAGGCTTCAAGCCCATTGGCGACGATGGCTTCGGCCACGGCGCGACAGCCCTCACAGCAGAGAGCCCGCGATTCCCCGACGACGATCACCGACAGATAAACGCCATCGGGAATCGGCAAGCCGCAATGGTAACAACACCGGCTCGGCGCGACGTGAGTTGAATCGGACACGGCGGTTTCCTGTTCGTCGATTTCTTCTGCGATGTACCGTTGACTTAACGCAAACCAGTCGGTAACGGGAACTTCACATCCTCAACAACGCCATCAAGGTTTGTCACGGCGCCTGCCCCCAGCGTGTGCAGACGAGCAACCACTTCTTCAACCAGCACCTCTGGCGCCGAGGCGCCCGCTGTCACGCCGATACGCGGCGACCCCTGGAGCCACGCGGAGTCAATATTGTCTGCACGGTCGATCAAATGCGCCTCGCGGCCAAGCAATGCCGCCACTTCGCGCAGGCGATTAGAGTTCGAACTCGTCACGGAGCCGACGACCAGTACCAGATCACAATCCTGAGCCAAAGCACGCACGGCATCCTGGCGATTCTGGGTGGCGTAACAGATGTCGTCCTTTTTAGGACCAACGATCTCAGGAAACTTCGCACGCAAAGCCGTCACAATGGCCGCCGCATCATCGACCGATAGCGTGGTCTGCATCACATAGGCCAGCAGCGCCGGATTCGGCACATCGAGTTTGGCGACATCATCAACGGTTTCCACCAGATACATCCCTCCCGCCGATTGCCCCATAGTGCCTTCAACCTCCGGATGCCCCTTATGACCGATCATAATGATCTCGCGCCCTTCAGCACGCATTTTCGACACTTCCACATGCACTTTTGTGACCAGTGGGCACGTGGCATCGAACACGCGCAGGCCTCGGGCTGCGGCATCGTCACGAACCGACTTCGGCACGCCGTGCGCACTGAAGATCAATGTGGCGCCCGACGGCACCTCATCCAGCGACTCGATAAAGATCGCGCCACGCCCACGCAAGCCTTCGACGACGAATTTGTTGTGCACGACTTCATGGCGAACATAGATAGGCGCGCCAAACTGGGCTAACGCCCGCTCGACAATAGCGATGGCGCGCTCCACCCCGGCGCAGAATCCACGCGGATTGGCCAGAATAATGGGCATCGTCTTGCCGTTGACATGAGTTATTTCTGAGGAGCTCATAGCAATCCGATAATCTGTACTTCAAAGCGCAGGCTCTTACCGGCCAGCGGATGATTGAAATCCATCAATGCATGCGTGGCATCCAATTCGCGTACAAAACCGGCAAATTCAGCACCTTCGGGCGACGTAAATTCAATCAGGGTATTTTCCTTGAGGTCATGACCGACCGGCAAGGCGCTGATGGCGATGCGCTGTATCAGTCCCGGATTGTGCTGGCCGAAACCCGCCTCAGCCGGCACATCAAAAATCGCATGTTCACCCGGCACCAGGCCGACCAGACAGGCTTCGAGGTTTTCATTGAGTTCGCCGTTGCCCATCTGGATCGTGGCCGGACCCAGATCGAAGGTGCTGACGACCTCCTCCCCATCCTGCGTGGTCAGCCGGTAATGCAGGGTCAGAAAACTGTCCGGTTGAATCGCCTGTTGTGCGGCGGATAGCGACGACGGTGCAAGGGACATATCAGAACTCCGAGAAGCGTGAGCACTGCCAGGTATTTTATGACTGCGCGTTAGCGCGTCCCTGACACAACACATAAAGAAGTGCGCCGACACAGACCGCGCTGTCGGCCACATTAAAAGCGGGCCAATGCCAACCAGCCACATGCACATCAATGAAATCGATCACCATGCCCAGCCAGAGCCGGTCGATCAGATTACCCAGCGCGCCGCCCATGATGAGCGCCAGTGCAAAACTATAGCGCGTCCTTGGACGTAACGAGCGAAGTTGCCAGACAATCCAACCGCTGATAGCCAACGCAATTGCCGTAAAAAACCAGCGCTGCCAACCGCTGTGCTCCGCCAGGAAACTGAACGCTGCCCCCGGGTTGAACACCAGCGTCAGATTCAAAAATGGCGTAATCGCCAGCGATTCTCCCGGCACAAAGGTATTCAACACCCAGAGCTTGGTCATTTGATCGAGAGCAATCACGATCGCTGCAACACCGAGGCCAAAGCCAACGGCTCCGACGCCGTGGTCTGCGGAAACCACCTGGTCAGGCACAGGTCCGGACCTCGCCGGCGCCATCGACATTGGCGACACAACGATCGCACCAGCTCGGATGCGCAGCGCTCTGACCAACACTATCACGCTGGTGCCAGCAACGTTCGCACTTAGGCTGCGTGCTTGGTATCACCGTAATCGTCAGCGTGTCGCCCTCCATGACCGCAGCTGCCGAAGTAATGAAAACAAACTTGAGATCATCGCCCAGACTGCGCAAGATAGTCGCATCGACCGCAGGTGCGGCGATCGTAATTTCAGCTTGTAGCGACGAACCAATGGCGCCCTCGCCGCGCACGGTTTCCATGGCACGAGCAACCTCGGCACGAATGACGCGAATACGTTCCCACTTAGCAGCCAACGCCGCCGCATTAATCACTTCCGGCAACGCATGGGCATCACTGAGCATGATCGAGCCCGGCGCATTCGCCATCTTCGGCGCGATCAACGCCCAGACCTCTTCCGTTGTAAAGACCAGAATCGGCGCCATTAAACGCAGCATGGTTTGAGTGATCTGCCACAATGCCGTCTGCGCCGAACGACGAGCCAGCGAATCCGGCGCTGTCGTATAAAGGCGATCTTTCAGCACATCCAGATAGAACGCGCCAAGCTCTTCGGAGCAAAAGTTCTGCAACGACTGCACGATATGATGAAAATCGTAGCGATCATAATCAGCCTGCACTGCCGCCTGTAAGGCGCGCACCATCTCGATGGCGTAACGATCGATTTCAAGCATCTGACCGACGGGCACACTATCGGTCTCCGGATTGAAATCGTCGGTATTGGCCAAAAGGAAACGCAACGTGTTACGGATGCGACGGTAGCCCTCGACCACGCGTTTGAGGATTTCATCCGAGATCGTCAGTTCGCCTGAATAGTCGGTATTGGCAACCCACAGACGCAGAATTTCGGCACCCATCTTGTCGGCTACTTCCTGCGGGTAAATGACGTTACCCACTGACTTCGACATCTTGCGGCCCTTGCCGTCCACCACAAAGCCGTGCGTCAGAAGTGCCTTGTACGGTGCACGACCATCCAGTGCACAGCCCGTCAGCAGCGATGACTGGAACCAACCACGGTGCTGGTCGGAACCTTCCAGATACAGATCGGCCGGGAAAGCATGTTCGTTAGCGTGTGAACCGCGCATCACATGCCAGTGCGTGGTACCCGAATCGAACCAAACGTCCAGCGTGTCAGACAGCTTGCGGTAGTGCTTGGCGTCATCGCCCAGCAGTTCTGCCGGGTCGAGCTGGAACCAGGCCTCAATACCCGACTGTGCAACGCGCTTGGCGACCTCTTCCACCAATTCCGGCGTACGCGGATGCAGTGCGTTGGTTTCCTTGTGCAGGAAGAACGGAATCGGCACCCCCCAGTTGCGCTGGCGTGACACACACCAGTCCGGACGGTTGCGGATCATGGCTTCGAGGCGCGCGCGGCCCCAGGCCGGATAGAAATTCGTATCCCCCACCGCCACTTCGGCCAGATGGCGCAGCGTCGGTTGCCCCGGCTTGGGCGGCATATCCATACCAACGAACCACTGCGTGGTCGCGCGGAAAATGATCGGCGTCTTGTGGCGCCAGCAATGCGGGTAGCTGTGCTGCAGTTTTACTTCGGCCAGCAGGTGACCGTTATCGCGCAGGCAGGCCAGCACTTTGGGATTAGCGTCCCACACGCTCAGGCCGGCCAGCGGCTCGGTCGGCAAGGGCGCTGTCCTTTGCAGGAAGTGGCCGTCGTCACCCACCGGGTTATCAACCGGTAGGCCATATTTTTTGCCGATGTTGAAATCATCAACACCATGCGCTGGCGCAGTGTGGACCAACCCCGTACCAGCGTCGGTCGTGACGTGCTCGCCACAGATGATCGGCACTTCCTTGTTATAGAACGGATGATGCAACAGCACATGTTCGAGCGCAGCGCCCGTACATTGGCCCAGCACCTGCCCTTGCAGGTCGTACCGTTGTAGCGCACTCGCCGCCAGATCCGCGCCGAGGATCAAATTGCCCCTGGCAGTGCCGACTAGCGCATACGTCACGTCCGGATGCACGCTCACGGCTTCGTTCGCCGGCAAAGTCCAGGGCGTCGTTGTCCAGATCACGGCGAAGGCCGGGCCATCCAAATGATCAAGACCAAAGGCCTTGGCCACGTTAGCCGCATGATTCGGGTGCACTTCAAAAGCCACATCGATGGCCGGGGAATGCTTGTCTTCGTATTCGACTTCGGCTTCCGCCAGGGCGGAGCGGCAATCCAGGCACCAGTTCACAGGCTTCAGGCCCTGATAGAGGTAACCGTCCTGCAGCATCTGGCCCAACGCGCGGATTTCGTTGGCCTCAGCGCTGAAATTCATGGTCAGGTACGGGTTATCCCAGTCACCCAGCACACCGAGTCGGATGAAGTCTTTCTTCTGACGCGCCACCTGCTCAGCGGCGTAAACGCGACAGCGCTTGCGCACCTCATCGGCTGGCAGGTTACGGCCGTGCTGCTTTTCGATCTGGTGTTCAATGGGTAGACCATGGCAATCCCAGCCCGGTACGTACTGCGCATCAAAACCCGCCAACACTTTGGAGCGAACAATGATGTCCTTGAGGATTTTGTTCACGGCATGGCCGATGTGAATATCGCCATTGGCGTACGGCGGACCATCATGCAGCACAAAACGCGGCCGCCCCTTGGTATACGCCTGAATCTTCTGATACAGCCCCTGCTTCTGCCAGTCGGCAATCCAGCCCGGCTCGCGCCTGGGCAGATCACCGCGCATCGGAAATGGCGTATCCGTCAGATTCAGCGTGGCGCGGGCTGCGTTGGCCGGTTCGTTTTTGGCGTTGTTGTTTTTTTCAGTCATGAGATTACTGCACGAGTGTATTCAAGCGGAATCAGGGTAAAACGGGGTGCTGTACAAAAAAGGCGCGCGCTTGCGCCAGATCATCACGGATCTGAGCAGTCAGCGCGTCGAAATCGGCAAAGGTCATTTCATCGCGCAGCTTGGCGAGGAAACGCACATCCAGATGGGCACCGTAAAGATCGCCCGAAAAATCAAACAAATGCACCTCCAGCAATGGGCGCGTGTCGCCACCCAGCGTCGGTCGATAACCGAGATTGGCGACGCCGGCATAACGGCGGCGAGTCTGCGGCACAGCCGCATGTGTTTCGTCCAGCGCCACATCGACGACAAACACACCGCGTAGCGGCAAAGGATCATGGCGAATCCTGACATTCGCTGTCGGCACACCGATCGTACGGCCTAACTGACGACCGTGGACGACACGGCCTGCCATAGCATAGGGATAACCCAGCAAGGCCTCGGCGCGATCCAGATCGCCAGCGGCCAATGCCGAACGCACCTGCGAGCTGGAAAAGCGGTCCCCCGCCAGACATTGGGTATCGATGGCGGAAACCGTGAAACCATACGGGTGCCCGAGCGCTTTCAGCAGTTCGAAGTCACCGGCGCGACGGGCGCCAAAACGAAAATCATCACCGATGATGATGTGCCTGGCGCGCATCGCACCCACAAGCACCGTCCGTACGAAGTCTTCCGGACCGAGACGAGCAAACGCATCATCGAAACGCACCATACGGGTATCATCGACACCAGCTGCCGCCAACGCCTCCAGCTTTTCACGCAGCGTATGCAAACGTGCCGGAATACTTGCCCCGGTAGCGTCGACCTTGCGTGCAAAAAACTCGCGTGGGTGCGGCGAAAACGTCAATACCGACGCATGCAAGCTGCGCGACTGCGCCTCAGCCCGAAGCTGACGCAACAGTGCCTGATGCCCCCGATGCATACCATCGAAGTTGCCGATCGTGACGACGGCATCTGCATCGGCAGCGGGATGAAGGCCGCGAAATACGCGCATGGAAAAGGTGCCTAAAAAACCGATAAACCCGGAAAACCCTGCATTATAAAGGCTAAGGCTCAGGCCTTGTTGAATGACGGATTTCTGGCCAGATACTGACGAATCCCGCGCATGATCGCCTCGGCCAGTTTCTCCTGGTACTCCTCGTCATTCAGACGCTTTTCCTCGTCCGGGTTCGAAATAAAAGCCGTTTCAATCAGGATCGAGGGAATATCCGGCGCCTTCAGCACGGCAAAGCCGGCCTGCTCCACGCCGGCCTTATGCAGAGCGTTCACACTGCCCAGGTTACTCAGCACCGATTTGCCCAGTTTCATGCTGTCGTTCTGCGTCGCCGTCTGGGTCAAATCCATGAGCGTCCTCGCCAGATGCGGGTCGGCTACCGTGAAATTGACCCCACCCACCTTATCGGCGTCATTTTCTTTTTGGGCCAGATAACGGGCCGCCGCGCTGGAAGCCCCCTTCTCCGACAGCACGAATACCGATGACCCCCGTGCCTCGGGCTTAATCCAGGCATCCGCATGAATCGAGACAAAGAGATCGGCTTTGGCACGACGCGCCTTCTGCACCCGCGTCTGCAGCGGCACAAAGAAATCGCCGTCGCGCGTCAACGCGGCCTTCATGCCGGGTTCATTTTCGATCCGTTCGCGCAAACGCCGGGCAATCGACAGCGTAACGTTCTTTTCCATGGAACCGCGCGACCCAATCGCACCGGGATCTTCACCGCCATGCCCGGGGTCCAGCATGATCGTAATGGCTTTGGCCGACTTCTTGCTGCTCCGGGATGGGGTGGCCTCTGCCTGTTTGGGCAGTTCTGGTTCGACAGCCGGCCTCACAGGCTCCGCCTTCGCCAATTCCGGTTTGACTTTCGGTTCCACTGCCGACGGTTCTTTCACAACGTCTTTGGGCAGTTCCTTCGCCGGCGGCTGCTTGCCGCTGACCAGTTGCATGAGCGGATCCTGCGGTACCACCGGGTAGATATCCATCACCAGACGGCTCTGGTAATTACCCACCGGCGGCAGATTAAATACCTGCGGCGCCACCTCACCTTTTAAATCCATCACCAGGCGCACGACGCCTGGCTTGTAATTAGCCGCGCGCAGTTGGCGGATATATGGGTCGTTAGGACCGACTTTATCGCCCAGGCTTTTCAGTACACCATTGAGGTCGATCCCTTCGATATCGACCACCAACCGCTCGGGGTTATGCACCATCGTCTGCGTAAACTTCACGGGCCCCTGGTGCTCGATCGTCACGCGCGTGTAGTCTTCGGCGGGCCAGACCCGCACCGCCACAATTGACGAGGCAGCGGCAGCCAGCGCACCAACCGGTGTGACAGAGAGCAGACACAACGAACCGAGCGAACGCAGAAAACGGCGTCGACGCTGCATCGAGACCGCCCCACGTAGCGTCATTCGTCGGATGCGCAAACTCATAGCACGACCTTCGACAACAGCATCACACCCGCTGCTGTCATGGGTTGAATCGTCATCTGGCGACCACCAGCCGGGGTTTCTGTCAGCATTAATTGCCAATCCGGTGTCGGCAGGCGCGTCTCCGCACCTTCAGCCCGGTCGGGCCATTCGACAAAGCGCACACCCGGCCCGACAAAATAGTCTTCAAAACCCGCCTCGGTAAAGGCCTCTGGCGATTCGAGCCGATACAGATCAAAGTGGGCCACCATAACCTCACCCACCTGATAGGTTTCGAGTAACGGGTACGTTGGACTTTTAACACGGCCGTCATAGCCAAGGCCACGCAACACGCCACGCACCAAGGTTGTTTTGCCCGCCCCCAGATCGCCGATCAGATGCACCTGCAATTGCAGAGCAGCGGCTGGTTGCGCTGACAGCACGCGGCCAATCGCCTCGCCAACGGCCAGCGTCGCAGCCTCATCAGGAATCGAGCGCGAAATTGTCTGCATAAAAATAGCGTGCACAGGTGCGAACAGTCACCGCGAAATTTTGACCAAGGCCGAATGTTGCCGCAAGTTCGCAGAATATGCCATTGATCCAGGCGCAACATCGCGCATAATTCAGCCATAAATTTCACGACGAGCCGCCCCATGCCGCCAACCACCCTGATTGATCAGACATTGCTGAACCAAACGTGCCAGGCCGCCGCCAATGCGGATCGGCAACGCAAAAATGCCAACTTTCACCCAAATGACGCCTTCCCGGCGCACCGCCTCATCAACGCCATGCAGCCCGGCTCCTATGTACGACCGCATCGGCACAACGACCCCAACAAGGACGAAAGCATTGTGGTACTGCAGGGCCGTTTCGGCTACCTGAGCTTCGATGACCAGGGCGCCGTGCGCGAAGCATTCATACTTTCTCCGGACGGCCCAGTCTTCGGCATCGATATTCCACACGGCACCACGCATACCTTGCTCGCCCTGGAATCAAACAGCGTGTTCTTTGAAGCCAAGGCAGGCCCCTTCGTGCCGCTGAGCAGCGATGAGATTGCCACCTGGTCACCGGCCGAAGGCACACCCGAAGCTGCCCAACTCTGGCAAACATGGCGCACCCACTTTGATTAACCTGCCCGAACTCAAGCGCTTCATCGTTGGCGAAGCCGAGGCGCTCGGTTTCAGCGGGGTGCGCATCGGGCC
Organism: Fluviibacter sp.; assembly: GCA_048859965.1. GTDB lineage: Bacteria > Pseudomonadota > Gammaproteobacteria > Burkholderiales > Rhodocyclaceae > Fluviibacter. The sequence goes on along the minus strand of JBLIZO010000053.1, from coordinate 9,223 downwards.
GGCACGCATTTCTCAAGCGCAGCAGGCGGCTATGGATGCGTGGCTACACGATGGCTGTCACGGCAGCATGGACTACATGGCGCGCCATAGCGAATTGCGCAAACACCCGGAGCAACTGGTACAAGGCGCGCAGACAGTGATCAGTGTCAGCCTGCCTTACTGGCCGGCAAGCGCCCGCCCAGCCGAAAAGCAACTTGCTGACCCGAACGCCGCCTATGTCTCGCGTTATGCACTCGGACGGGACTATCACAAGGTCATTCGCAACCGGCTGCAAACCCTGGCCGACCGACTGACAGCCGTCGCCGGGCCATTCACTTATCGCGCATTTACTGATTCCGCCCCGGTGAAGGAAGTGGCACTGGCCACCCAGGCCGGCCTGGGCTGGACCGGCAAACATACGTTGTTGCTGGGTCGTTCGGGTTCGTGGCACTTTCTCGGCGAGATTCTCTGCAATCTGCCGCTGCCAGAAGATAACGCAATTGACCCGCACTGCGGTCGCTGCACCCGCTGCATCGATCACTGCCCCACCGGTGCGATCACTGCACCATACCGGGTCGATGCCCGTCGCTGCATCAGTTACCTGACCATCGAACACAAAGGTCCGATTCCCGTCGAATTTCGCAAGGCGATTGGTAATCGCATCTATGGCTGCGACGACTGCCAACTGGTTTGCCCTTGGAATCGCTTCACATCAGATGGCGATAAAGAATTTGCACCACGCCACAGCCTCGACAGCGCCACCCTCTTGGAACTATTCAACTGGGATGAAAACGAGTTCCTGAGCAAAATGGCCGGTAGTGCGATTCGACGTATTGGTTATGAGCAGTGGCAACGCAACATCAGTGTGGCCTTAGGCAATGCCCCCGCCAGCGAAACCATGATCAACGCTTTAACCCAGAAAAAAGCCCACTCAAGTGTGCTGGTAAAAACACACATCGAGTGGGCTCTGGCGCAGCTCACTGCGCCCCGCTAAAACGGGTTACTTGCAGTCGGTCTTGCAGCCCGTGCCGCAGCCCGTACCACAACCACCCGAACCGCCGGTCTTGCAACCGAAGATGCTGTAAGCCGGGCAATAACGGAACAAACCTGTGAGCAGCGGCACGACGCCGATGTAACCCCAGGCACCTACGGTACCGGTTGCTGCCAGTGCAATCAGCAACAGACCAACCACGACACGCAGAATACGGTCCAAACCACCAACGTTCTGAGTCATTTTGAACTCCTTCATCGTAAAAAAAGAACAGCCAACATGCGAATGATAACGGCTTTATACAGCATAGGCTGATATTATATGCTTTTATATATTCAATACCGCATCGGGAGTGCATCATGTCTGAAAAATCATTCAAAACCGTGACTCAATCGCTCAGCAAGGGGCTCGCCCAATTCCGCGGGCAGGTACCGGATGTCCAGGCTGGCTTCAGCGCCCTGCACCAAGCCAGCATGAAAGCCGGTGCGCTCGACGCTAAAACCAAAGAGCTGATCGCCCTGGCGATCGGCGTTGCCGCCCGATGCGATGGGTGCATCGGCTTTCACACACAGGCGCTCATCAAACTCGGCGTCACCAAGGAAGAACTGGCTGAAATGCTCGGCGTGGCCGTCATGATGGGGGGTGGGCCCTCGCTGATGTATGCCGGTGAAACGATGCGTGCCTATGAAGAATTCGGCGGTCAGTAATTGACACACCGTTCACGAGCATGAGCGGCGCGGAAGCCGCTCAAGCTGCACCGATCAATCTGGCGATTGCGCCCCGGAGACGCGAGATTGATCGGCAATAACCAGCAATCAATTAACGATTGGATAATGTACCTTACAGCAGATTGACGCAGATCAATGTCAGGTCAAGTTCCAAGCATCGCCGCACTCGAAGACGGTCGGTATACGTTTTTAAATACTATACTTCGGCAAATTGTTTACCGGAACGCATCATGCGACTGTGGCTTAGCCTTGCTGTTTCTGCCCTGTTGGGCACCGCTCTTTTTGCTCAGGCAGATCCCGTAACTCAACCCGGAAAACACATAAAGCAAGGTGCTTACCTGTCCCAACTCGGCGATTGTGCCGCCTGTCACACAGCACCAGGGGGCAAGCCCATGGCCGGTGGACTACCGCTCAAGACGCCTTTTGGAACCATTTACTCGACCAACATCACCCCAGACAAAAAAACCGGGATTGGTCACTACAGCTTTGAACAATTCGACCGCGCCATGCGTCAAGGCATTGCGGCCGATGGTCACAATCTGTATCCCGCCATGCCATACCCCTCCTACGCAAAGATCAGCCCAGGAGATATGCAGGCACTTTATGCCTACCTGATGCAAGGCGTTGAACCCGTCGAACAGACCAACAAGCCGAACGACATTAAATGGCCGTTCAGCATGCGCTGGGGTCTGAGTCTGTGGAACAAGCTCTTCCTCGATAACGAGCCCTTTGTTGAAGACAAAGCGCAATCGGCCCAGTGGAACCGTGGCGCCTATATTGTTCAGGGGCTTGGCCACTGCGGGTCATGCCACACGCCACGCGGCATCGCCTTTCAAGAAAAAACCATGAGCCAGTCTGGCAAGGATGGCGCACTGTTTCTCTCAGGCGCCACCGTCGATGCCTGGCATGCCGTCAACCTGCGTGGCATCTGGACAGTACCGGCCATTATCGAATTTCTCAAAACGGGCCGTAACGAACATGCAACGGCCTTCGGCACCATGACCGAGGTGATCGGGTTGAGCACCCAGCACTTCAGCGATGACGACTTGCAAGCGGTTGCTGTCTATCTCAAGTCTTTATCAACCCACGCCAAAGCAGAACCGGCGAAAGTAAGTACGCCCCAAGCGGTCGACGACACGCTTTACAAGACGGCTGGCGGCCTCGGCTACAACCAGTTCTGCGCCACCTGCCATCGTCGCGACGGCAAGGGAATCGTCGGCCTCTTTCCGCCGCTTGCCGGAAACCGTTCGATTCTGTCGGACGACCCTACCTCCGCAATCCACGTCACCCTCAGCGGCTGGAAATCAGCCGCGACCAAGGGGCAACCCCGTGTTGTAGGCATGCCGGAATTCGGCACACTGACCGATGACGAGTTGGCCGACATCATCACGTTCATGCGCAGCAGTTGGGGCAACCAAGGTAGCCCGGTCAATGCCGCTCAGATCAAAAAGGTTCGCGATCAAATCGAACTGGCCAAGCCCTCGCCCACCAAGTTCAGCACGCCACGCTTTGCAACCATGCTGGAATCGACAAACCCCGATGAACTCATCTACGGCATGCGCCTGATGACTGAGACGAAAGCACTGCTCCCCGACAACGTGGGCAATGGTCTCAACTGCAGCAGTTGCCACCTGAACGGCGGCACCGTTGCCTACGCCTCCCCCTTCGTCGGCGTTGCGGCACAGTTTCCCCGTTACGCTGCGCGTGCCGGCCGAGAAATTGATATTCAAGAACGCATCAACGGCTGCTTCAAACGCTCTATGAATGGTAAACCCGTCCCCAAAAGCACCCGTGAAATGAAAGCCATGGTGGCGTATATGAACTGGATGAATCATGGCTACAAGAAAGATGACAAAATCCCGGGACGTGGTATTGGCAAAGTTGACCCGGATCTGGTGCCGAACAAGGCCAATGGCAAGCGACTTTATGACGCCCAATGCGCGGTCTGCCACGGTGAAAACGGCCAGGGCTTCAAGGCGCAAGACGGCAATTATGTCTTTCCTGCTGTTTGGGGAGATCAATCATTCAACATTGGTGCAGGCATGGCGCGCACTTTCACGGCTGCAGCCTTTATCAAGCAGAATATGCCCATGGGTCACAACACGCGTTTCCCGCTGGGACAGGGCAGCAGCTTAAACGATCAGGAAGCGGTGGATGTTGCCGAATATTTCTCACACATCGGGCGCCCCGACTTTGCCGATAAACTGAAAGACTGGCCACAGGGGGAGAAGCCGAAGGACGCGCGTTACTAAAATCGCATCTTTAGCGCCAAGCGTTTGAAATACGCGCCACACCCGCTGCGTGGCGCGTATTTTTTGAATGCATTAAATCTTTTTGCGCCAGATTGCCGCAAAAAAGCCGTCGGTATTGTGACGGTGCGGCAACAGTTGCAGCCCAGGCAAACCGTCGGCACTGCGGCTGATGGCATCGGTCGGCAGATCAACACCTACCGCGGCCAGTTGCTGTACCGGATCGATCACCTCGAACTCCGGGTGCTGCGCGCTGAACGCCTGCTGGATCGCACCATTCTCCTGGGGTAGCAGACTGCAGGTGGCATAGACCAGCACGCCGCCCGGCCTTACCAGCGGCGCGGCGGCATCGAGAATTTTTGTTTGCATCGCAGTCAGTTCTTCGATCTGCTCGGCCTTCTGCCGCCACTTCAGATCCGGGTTGCGGCGTAGTGTGCCCGTACCGGAGCATGGCGCATCGACCAGCACACGATCAAACTTACCCGCCAGACGCTGGATGCGATCGTCGCGTTCGTGCGCGATACGGATACTCTGAACATTGGACAGCCCGGCACGCGCCACGCGCGGGCCCAGCTTGGACAGCCGCTTCTCCGACACGTCGGTCGCATACAGCCGGCCGGTATTCTTCATCAGCGCGCCCATCAGCAGCGTCTTGCCGCCGGCACCGGCGCAGAAATCCAGCACCATCTCGCCGCGCTTGGGCGCGAGTAGCGCCACGAGCAACTGGCTCCCCTCATCCTGCACTTCCATATCGCCCTTCTCAAACGCCGGATGACGCTGAATGGCGGGCTTGCCCTCGACGCGCATCCCCCAGGGCGAATACGGCGTTTCGGCGGCAACGATACCGTGCTTTTCCAACTGCGCCAGAATCTCCGGGCGCTTGGCCTGCAACGGATTGATTCGTAAATCCAGCGGCGCCGGGTGCAGCAACGACCGCGCCAGCGCATCGCGCTCCGCATCCGGCATCGCCGAGAGCGCCTGCTCCAGCCACTCGGGCCACTCATGACGCACAGCCGGCGTCATCGCGTCCGACTTTTCCTGGCCCGCCGCCTTCAAACGACCAAACCATTCGGTATCTTCACCCTTGATCAGATGCTCGATCTCACGCAGGTTTTTCCCCTGCAAACGGATCAACGCAGCCAACACCAGATAACGCGCCTCACTCGGGCTGGGCGGCTCGGAGCGCCCCACGACATCACGCAGACTGGCTAACTGGCGCAGCACGGCATAAATCAGTTCGGCCAGACGGCCACGATCGGCATGGCCCATCTCCCGATGAGATTTGAAGTGGTACGACAACACGCTATCGGCCGGTCGTTCAAACTTGAGCACCTCGGCCAGCAGACTGATCGCCTGGGCAATGAACGGGCGCGGCAACGCCAGCTCGGCCGGACTTTTCGGGGGCAGCGTCTGCGCCCCGGTCGGCTTGCGCACCGACTTCTGATCGCTTCTGCGCTGGGTCGTACTGCCCGTCTTGCGGCTACCGGGTTTCTTGTTCATACACTCAATTCCTCTACAGGCGCCATTAGCGCCATGGGTGTTTGCGTCAGACCATCGACGCGGACACGTTGACCTTCAATCTGTAATCGCCCTTCAGCGAACCAGCGTACCACCCGCGGGTAAAGCTGATGCTCCACGTTGAGCACACGGGCCGCCAGCGCACGGGCATCGTCATCGTGACATACCGGCACAGCCGCTTGGGCGATGATCGGCCCATGATCCAGCTCGGCAGTCACGAAATGCACCGTGCAGCCGTGCAAACGCACACCGGCGTCCAGCGCACGCTGATGCGTATGCAACCCCGTAAATGACGGCAGCAACGACGGATGAATATTGATCATGCGCCCGGCGTAATGTGTCACAAAGCCAGGCGTCAGAATGCGCATGAAACCGGCCAGCACGACCAGATCGGGGGCATAGGCATCCACCGCCGCCTGCAGTGCCTGATCGTAAGCGGCACGATCCGGATAGTCGCCATTCGCCACCACCGAGACCGCAATACCCGCATCGTGCGCCAGTTGCAGCCCGGGCGCTTCTGCCTTGTTGGCAACCACCCCGACAATCACCGCCGGATAATCGGCTGACTGCGTTGCTTTGAGAATCGCCGAAAGATTACTGCCGCGCCCGGAAATGAGCACCACACAGCGAGTTTTGATAACAGACATCTCTCAGTTGTCCGCCTGATTGCTCGCTTTACCGGCGGCACGTGCTTTCAGATAGGCAATGATGCCCGGCAAAATCGACAGGACGATGATGAGCAGAATCACCGCCGTCAGATTATTTTTGATAAACGGAATATTGCCAAAAAGATAACCGGCAACCGTCAGCGATACCACCCAAAGAATGCCGCCGGTCACGTTATAGGTGAGAAAACGCTTGGCCTGCATCCCGCTGAAACCGGCGACGAAAGGCGCCATGGTCCGAACGATCGGCAGAAAACGGGCGATCACGATGGTCTTCGGACCGTGCTTCTCGAAAAAGTCCTGCGTGTATTTGATCTTTTCGGGGCTGATCAGACGGGTACGCTTCATCAAGGCATCGCCGAACCAGCGACCGACCGAGTAATTGACCGCATCGCCCAGAATGGCGGCCACCATCAGCAGCACGATCAACAGAGGGAGATTCATCCCCTCGGTCACGCACAGCGCCCCGGCCACGAACAACAGCGAATCACCCGGCAGAAACGGCGCGATCACCACACCCGTTTCGACAAAAATGATGGCGAACAGCAGGGCATAGACCCAGTTGCCATACTGCTGCACAAAAAACAGCAGGTGTTTATCCAGATGCAGGACAAGGTCGGTAAACGAGGCAAGCCATTCCATAGCGGGGCCATTTCTGTGGGTCAAAGACTAAGCCCGCTATTTTAGCCGATCCCACTATAATCCCGCTGATGAGCATTTCCAATCCGCAGCCCACACAACCCGCACAACCTATCATTCGTGCCCTGCCCGACCATCTGATCAGCCAGATCGCCGCTGGCGAGGTGGTTGAACGCCCCTCCTCGGTACTCAAAGAGCTCCTGGAGAACGCCATCGATGCGGGCAGCACCCGCATTCGCATTGATCTCGAAGAAGGCGGCATGCGGCTGATCCGCATCAGCGACAACGGTTGCGGCATCGATCAGAGCCAACTGGGCCTGGCGCTCACCCGCCACGCCACGTCAAAAATCACCACACTGGATGACCTGGAACGCGTGGCGACCATGGGTTTCCGTGGCGAGGCTCTGGCCGCCATCGCCAGCGTCTCGCGCCTGAGCCTCACCAGCGCGGCGCGCAACAGCAAACACGCCTGGCGCATCAGTGCAGACGGCGAACTCACGCCAGACGCCCTACCGGCAGGCACCGTGGTAGAAATGCGTGATCTGTATTTCAACACGCCCGCCCGCCGTAAGTTTCTCAAGAGTGCCGCTACCGAACAGGCGCACTGTATGGAATCGATCCGGCGCCAGGCACTGGCGCACCCGGAAATCAGTTTCACCATCAGCCGCGATGGCAAAGAAAGTCATCATTGGCCTGCGGATAATGCCGAAAGCCGACTGCGGCAAGTGCTGGGTGACGCTTTCCTCAAAGCCTGTCGCCCCGTAGATGTAGGCAACAACCTGCTACAGCTCACCGGCTGGGCCATGGTGCCCACTGCCATTCTTTCGGATCGCGAAGCCCAACACACCTTCGTGAACGGCCGTTACGTGCGCGACAAGGTCATTCAACATGCAATACGAGAAGCCTATCGCGACCAGTTACACGGTAGCCGCCAACCGGGTTGCTGCCTGTTCCTCAGCATCGACCCGGCGCTGGTGGACGTCAATGTTCACCCTGCCAAAACCGAAGTGCGCTTCCGCGATAGCCGGGCCGTCCATCAGTTCATCTACCACGCCCTCAAACAGATCCTGGCTGCCAGCACAGAATCTGCACCGCCCATTACGCTCGATCGCGTCGCAAGCAGCCCATTCACGTCTGCTCAGACGACGACCACCTACGCCACCCACCGCTATCAACAGGGTCTGGGGCTGGCAGAAAACCGCAGCCACTATCTCGGCAGCACACCTTCGGCAGCCCAAAACGCTGCGGCCATGCAGGCCTTTACCCCCAGCGCCATGTCAACGGGTGATGCAACACACAATTCAGCGCCTTCAGAAGTTCCACCGCTGGGCTATGCCATCGGCCAACTGCACGACCGGTACATCGTGGCGCAAAACGCCCAGGGCATGATCCTCATCGATCAACATGCCGCGCATGAACGCGTGCTTTACGAGAAACTCAAAACCGCCTGTGGCCTCAGCCAGCCACCACGCCAACCCCTGCTGATTCCAGTTGCGGTAACGCTCGACGATCTGGCCATCGCCACCTGGCTCGAGCATCACAGCGAATTTGAAGCGCTTGGTCTGGAAGTCTCCGAAGCTGGCCCCAACACCCTGGTCGTTCGTCAGGTGCCCGCGGGTCTGGGCCGTATTGATGCAGAAACGCTACTCAAAGAACTGCTGCATACCCTGCAAGATTCACCCGCCCAAGCCAGCTTATTGGCCCGGCAAGAGCGCCTGCTCGGCACTTGTGCCTGCCACGCCGCTATTCGCGGCCGCCATAGCCTGAGCCTCACCGAAATGAATGCCCTGCTACGTCAGATGGAAGACACCGAGCGCGCCGACCAGTGCAATCACGGTCGCCCCACCTGGATACTGGTCGATCTGCCGGCCATCGACGCCCTATTCCTGCATGGCCGATAAGACAACCTCACTGCCGCCTGCCCTATTGCTGCTCGGCCCCACGGCGAGCGGTAAAACGGATCTGGCACTCCGCTTAGCCGATCAATACCCGATTGATCTGATCAGCGTTGATTCAGCCCTCGTCTTCAAAGACATGAACATTGGCACCGCCAAGCCGGATGCCCAAACACTCACGCGTTACCCGCATGCACTCGTCGATATCATCACCCCCGAAGAAAGCTATTCTGCCGCCCGCTTTCGCGAGGACGCATTACAAGTCATGGCTGAGAGCACTGCGCGCGGTCGCATCCCGTTACTTGTGGGCGGCACCATGCTTTACGTGAAAGCATTGCTCGAAGGCTTATCCGATTTACCGCAAGCCAACCCGACACTCCGCACAGAGATTGATGTACGCGCCAAACAACAAGGTTGGCCAGCCATTCATCAGGAATTAGCGCAGCTCGACCCAACAACCGCTGCAAGACTCGCCCCCAATGATTCGCAACGGATTCAACGCGCGCTGGAAATCTGCCTGCTCAGCGGCCGCCCCGCCTCCAGATCGGAAGAGCGTCGT
>JBLIZO010000052.1:0-3173 GCA_048859965.1 Fluviibacter sp. | reverse complement strand
TGCGCCCGATCTACTCGAAGACGGCCGCTTACGGCCACTTCGGCCGCGAAGAGCCAGAATTCACCTGGGAGTGGACCGACAAGGCCGACGCCCTGCGCGCCGCCGCCGGCCTGTAAGCAACACTTCTGGTTGTAACCTATTGATCCCGGACGCCTATTTGGGCGATCCGGGATTTTTTCGTGCGGTTTCTGATACAATTCGCCCATTCCGAGGAGCGCTGCGACGCAGAACCTTCTGCTGCCAGGCTCGGACCGATTAACTGCGCTCACCTGACCAACCTGCGGGGTTGGTGGATCAGGTGAAGACCGCAGACTATGCAACACAAGTTCAACGGCTTCCTAGCTTGATACACACGCCCCCTTTGCTTTAGGGAAAAGGAAGCTATGAACGCAACAAATCAAGACTACGTGATTGCCGATATGTCGCTGGCCGATTGGGGCCGTCGCGAGATTCTGATTGCAGAAACCGAAATGCCGGGCCTGATGGCCATTCGCGAAGAATTCGCCGCCACCCAGCCGCTGCGCGGCGCCCGCATCACCGGCTCGCTGCACATGACCATTCAAACGGCCGTACTCATCGAAACCTTGCAGGCGCTCGGCGCCGAAGTGCGCTGGGCTTCGTGCAACATCTTCTCGACACAGGATCACGCTGCGGCCGCCATCGCCGCCAAAGGCACGCCCGTGTTTGCCGTGAAGGGCGAATCGCTGGAAGACTACTGGGATTACACCCACCGCATTTTCGAGTGGACCGATGGCGGTTACTCGAACATGATTCTCGATGATGGCGGCGACGCCACGCTGCTGCTGCACCTCGGCGCCAAGGCTGAAAAAGATCAGGCCGTGCTGAGCAATCCGGGCAGTGAAGAAGAGCGTGTGCTGTTCGCCTCGATCAAGGCCAAGATTGCCACCGACCCGACCTGGTATTCGACCCGTCTGGACAAAGTGAAGGGTGTCACCGAAGAAACTACCACCGGTGTGCATCGTCTGTATCAGATGCACGCGCGCGGGGACCTCAAGTTCCCGGCCATCAATGTTAACGACTCGGTCACCAAGTCGAAGTTCGACAACCTGTACGGCTGCCGCGAATCACTGGTCGACGGCATCAAGCGCGCCACCGACGTCATGGTCGCCGGCAAGGTCGCCGTTGTCGCCGGTTACGGCGATGTGGGCAAGGGCTCGGCGCAAGCACTGCGCGCCCTGTCGGCCCAGGTGTGGGTGACCGAAATCGATCCGATCTGCGCCCTGCAAGCGGCCATGGAAGGCTACCGCGTCGTCACCATGGATTACGCTGCCGAACACGCCGACATCTTCGTCACCGCCACCGGCAACTACCATGTCATCACCCACGATCACATGAAGAAGATGAAAGATCAGGCCATCGTCTGCAACATCGGTCACTTCGATAACGAAATCGACGTCGCCGGCATCGAAGGCTACCAGTGGGAAGAGATCAAGCCGCAGGTCGATCACGTGATCTTCCCGGACGGCAAACGCATCATTCTGCTGGCCAAGGGCCGCCTCGTGAATCTGGGTTGTGCCACCGGCCACCCGTCGTACGTGATGTCGTCGTCGTTCGCCAACCAGACGATCGCCCAGATCGAACTGTGGACCGAGCGCGACACCAGTAAATACCCGATCGGCGTCTACACGCTGCCCAAGCATCTCGACGAAAAGGTCGCTCGCCTGCAGCTCAAAAAGCTGAATGCGCAACTGACCGAACTCAGCGATCAGCAAGCAGCGTATATTGGCGTCAGCAAGGCTGGTCCGTACAAACCAGACCACTACCGTTACTAACCGAGGAACCTCGCCATGAAACTGCTGTTGACCTGGGCATTGAATGCCGTCGCGCTACTGCTCGTACCGTACATCGTGCCGGGCATTAACATTGAGAGCTTCGGCTCCGCACTGATCGCTGTCGTCATCCTCGGCCTGGTCAACGCTGTCATCCGCCCGATCTTCATCCTGTTGACGCTGCCGGTCACCCTGCTCACGCTGGGTCTGTTCCTGTTCGTCATTAACGCGATGATGTTCTGGTGGGTGGGCGATATCCTCAGCGGGTTCCGGGTCGAAGGCTTCTTCTCGGCGCTGTTTGGCTCGGTTGTTTACAGCCTCGCGAGCTGGTTCCTCTCGTCACTGACAGAGCGTCCGCGCGCCGAACGCAGCTGATCCTTACCCTGGTTTTTATCCGGATTCCGCATGACCCAATCGTCCGTCGAACTCTCCGTCGAATTCTTCCCGCCGCAAACGCCGGAAGGACTCGACAAACTGCGCATCGTCCGCGAAAAACTCGCTGTCCTTGAGCCGACATTCTGCTCGGTCACCTACGGTGCCGGCGGCTCAACCCGCGAGCGTACCTTCACGGTCATCAAGGAAATGGTGGCTGAAGGCATCGACGCTGCACCCCATCTGTCGTGCATCGACTCGACCCGCGACAGCATCCGCGAGATTCTCGACGAATACCTGGAGTTGGGCATTCGTCGTATCGTGGCGCTGCGCGGTGACCTGCCCTCCGGCATGGCCGAAGCCGGCGAGTTCCGCTACGCGAACGAACTCGTTGAATTCATCCGTGAAACCACGGGCGATCACTTTAGTATCGAAGTGGCCGCCTATCCGGAATGGCACCCACAAGCGCGCACACCGGCAGACGACCTGCGCGCGTTCGTAAACAAGATGAATGCGGGTGCCGATTCAGCGATTACGCAGTACTTCTTCAACGCCGATGCGTATTTCAATTTCGTCGACGCCGCCCGCAATGCCGGGGTCGTGCAACCGATTACGCCCGGCATCATGCCCATCAGCGGTTTTACCAAACTGGCCCGCTTCTCGGATGCCTGTGGCGCCGAGATTCCGCGCTGGATGCGCCGCACGCTGGAAAGCTACGGCGACGATGCCGACAGCATCAAGGCGTTTGGCCTGGATGTCGTGACGGACCTCTGCGAACAACTCATCGAAGGCGGCGCGCCGGGGCTGCATTTCTACACCATGAACCAGTCTGCACTTACGCTTGAGATCTGTCGTAGGCTTGGGTTGTAGCAGCCTTCAGCAGGATATTCTGTCGAGAGCTAACGAAGAAGCCTTCACAATAAATTCGAGCTTTTTCCTGTAATATCAGAATAACCAGTTTTTACAGGAAAATTCTATGAAGCCTCTTTCTGACCAGCAACGCCTATTCAT
>JBLIZO010000051.1:0-2381 GCA_048859965.1 Fluviibacter sp. | reverse complement strand
CTGATGACGCCACCGAAGGATGTCCCGAAACTCACCGAAACCCTGCGCCGCCTGATGCAGGATGAAGCGTTAAGACTGCAATTTGCCGCGGCTTCGCTGACGTATGCGCAAGCGAACTTTGGCATCGACAGCATGCTGGACCGTATGGAACAGGTGTTCCGAGGTGTGACAAACCCGGCGGCCCTCGCCAAGGGCAAGCACTAATCATGTGTGGTATCGCCGGCATCATTGGCCAGCAGCCTGTGGCGTCTGCCACGCGGGCGGCCATGTTGTCGTCGTTGCGTCGGCGCGGGCCGGATGCCGAACACGTGGTGGGTTGGAACATGCAGGGTCAGCGCGTCGATGATGCGCCGCATGCAGCACTCATCCACACCCGCTTGGCGATCATGGATCCGCGTCCCGAAGCCGACCAGCCTTTCAGCAATGACGACGGCAGCATCTGGCTGTGCTACAACGGTGAAGTCTACGATTGGCAGCACCATGCCGACGACCTGCGCCGCCAGGGTGTGCAATTCAAAACCCATGCCGATACCGAATTCATTCTGCGCGGTTATGAAGCCTGGGGGCTGGAAGGGCTGCTGCCGCGTTTGCGCGGCATGTTCGCTTTCGCCATCCTGGATTGGAACAAACGCGAAGTCTTCCTCGTGCGCGACCGCATGGGCCTCAAACCGCTGCTCTACAGTACCGCGAACGGTGGCCTGGCCTTCGGTTCGCTGGTGCGCGCCGTCTTGCCTGCCGTGCCCAAAGACCAGCGTGCGTTTTCCCCGGAAAGCATCGACGCCTATCTGGCACACCGCTATATCCCCGCACCGCGCACGATCTTCCAGAACATTCATCGTCTGGAAAATGCACACTATCTGCATTACCGCATCGATACGCAGCAACTGACCAAGCATTGTTATTGGCAGGCCCAGTCAAACAAGGCCAAAGCCGCCGACTGGCAAACCGAACTCGACACCGCCATCCGCATCCGCACCGTGGCCGACCGGCCGCTGGGCGTCTTCCTGTCCGGCGGTATCGATTCCAGCACCATCGCCTGTCGACTCAAGGAGCAGGGCTACGATCACATCCAGACCTTCTCGGCGTCGTTCCCCGGCAGCAGTCTGGACGAATCCTCGGTCGCCAAGTCGATTGCTGACGCATTGGCCCTGCCGAACCAGGAAATCCCGGTCCCGTTGACCATTGCGCAGGATTTCGAACAGATCATCGCCGATCTGGACGAACCCTTTGCCGACCCGTCGAGTTTCCCGACCTGGTATCTGTCGCAAGCCACCACGCAGCACGTGAAGGTCGTGCTCGGCGGTGACGGCGGCGACGAACTGCTGGCCGGCTACAAACGCATCGGCAAACATCTGCGTACGAGTTGGCGTCGTTTATTGCGCCTGCCGCTACCGCGCTTGCGCGACATGGCGGGCAAGGGCTGGCGCAAGCTGGTCGAAGAAATCCGCCTCAACTGGCTGGAAGCCTACAGTCTGCGTTTATCCGGTATGACGCCGGGGCAGCGTGCGTTCCTGCAACCGACATTGCGCAATCCGCAGGTCACCTACTGGCGCTACCCGTCGATCGACCGTCTGAACCAACTGCCGCCGATCAAGCAATTGCTGGCCGTTGATGCCGACAACTATCTGCCGGAATATATTCTGCGCAAGGCCGATCTGTGCACCATGGCGCACGGGCTGGAACTGCGTGCGCCGTTGCTTGATCACCGCTGGGTGGAATGCGTCATGGCCTTGCCTGACCATATCCGCTTTACGCAACCCGCCAAAAAACTCTTCGCCGAAGTCACGCAACGCCTGGCCGCGCTGAAGCTGTTTGAAATCAAGAAACGCGGTTTCAACCCGCCGTTGCAGCCCTGGCTGCGCGACGATCTGCAGCCGCGTTTCGAGGGCCTGGGGCAGCGGCTCGAAGCCCTCACCAACGGACAGATCAACGCTCAGCGCACAGAGGCGCTGGTGATCGAATACCGGCGTCGCCCGGCGTTGGCCGAGCAGATCCTGCAACTGCTGATTCTCGACGCCACACTGGGCCAACTCCGCCGGTTGGCCGAACAGGTATGACGGCATTGCAGAAGTCGCCACAACGCATTCTCGCCATTCATGTGGCGCGAATCGGCGATACGCTGCTGACCACAGCGGCGCTGCGGCATCTCGCAACCCTTTACCCGACCGCACAGATCGACTTCCTTGGTCACGCCAAACGCATAGAGGTCTTGCAGCATCTGCCGTATCTGCATCATGTCGGTGGTATCAGCAAACAGAGCGCCCGCTTCAAGGGCCGGTGCGCTCAACTGATGCGGCGCAAGCCCTACGATCAGGCTTTTGTCTGGGGGCACGATGCCGAATTGGTGGCATATGCACGCCGGGTGAGCCAACGCGTCGTCA
>JBLIZO010000050.1:0-20190 GCA_048859965.1 Fluviibacter sp. | reverse complement strand
GTTCGCGACGGCGGTCTGGCCATTCTGGCCAAGGTGCGCGAACAGATCGGCGTGCCGGTGTTGACCGATGTGCATGACATCGACGATATCGCGCCGACGGCCGCCGTGGTCGACGTGCTGCAGACGCCGGCATTCCTGTGCCGTCAGACCGATTTTATTGAAGCCTGTGCCGCCAGTGGCAAACCCGTGAATATCAAGAAGGGCCAGTTTCTGGCGCCGTCCGATATGCAGAATGTGGTCGACAAGGCCCGCGCGGCCGCCAAAGAGGCCGGCGTCATGGAAGACACCATCATGGTGTGCGAGCGCGGCGCATCGTTTGGCTATAACAATCTGGTGTCCGATATGCGGTCGCTGGCGATCATGCGCCGGACCGGTTGTCCGGTGGTGTTCGATGCCACCCATTCGGTGCAGTTGCCAGGCGGGCAGGGCAGCGCCTCCGGTGGTCAACGCGAATTCGTACCGGTACTGGCGCGCGCGGCGGTGGCGACTGGGATTCATGGCCTGTTCATGGAAACGCACCCGGATCCGGCCAATGCACTGTCGGACGGCCCGAACGCCTGGCCGCTGGACAAGATGCCGCAGCTGCTGAAACACCTCAAGCTCCTTGATCAGGCGGTCAAGGAATCCCGGATGTTCGATTTAGTTTGATTCGTTTAAATACCTACAAAGAAAGGCCTGACCATGAGCGCCATTGTTGACATCATCGCCCGTGAAATTCTGGATTCGCGCGGTAATCCGACTGTTGAAGCCGACGTCCTGCTGGAATCCGGCGTGATGGGCCGTGCTGCCGTGCCGTCGGGTGCTTCGACCGGTTCGCGTGAAGCCATCGAGCTGCGCGACGGTGATGCAAGCCGTTACCTGGGAAAGGGTGTGATGCGTGCTGTCGAGAACGTCAACACCGAAATCAGCGAAGCACTGATCGGTCTGGACGCTCAGGAACAGGCTTTCATCGACAAGACCCTGATCGACCTCGACGGTACTGACAATAAGGCCCGTCTGGGCGCCAATGCGCTGCTGGCGGTCTCGATGGCCGTGGCCAAAGCCGCCGCCGAAGAGTCCGGCCTGCCGCTGTATCGTTACTTTGGTGGCGCAGCGCCGATGTCACTGCCGGTACCGATGATGAACATCATTAACGGTGGCGAGCACGCGAACAACAGCCTCGATATCCAGGAATTCATGATTATTCCAGTGGGTGTGAATTCTTTCCGTGAAGCCCTGCGTTGCGGTGCTGAAATCTTCCACGCATTGAAGAAGTTGCTGGATAAGGCCGGTCACTCGACGGCCGTGGGCGATGAAGGCGGTTTTGCCCCGAACCTGGGCAGCCATGCCGAAGCGCTGGAAGTGATCATGCAAGCCATCCAGAACGCCGGTTACGTGCCCGGTAAGGATGTACTGTTGGCGCTGGACTGTGCCGCGTCGGAGTTCTATAAGGATGGCAAGTACCAGCTGTCGGGCGAAAACCTGCAACTGAGCTCGGCCCAGTTTGTCGATTATCTGGCGACGCTGGTCGATAAGTTCCCGATCGTATCGATCGAAGATGGCATGGCAGAAGGTGACTGGGAGGGTTGGAAGTTGCTGACAGATCGCCTTGGCAACAAGGTGCAGATCGTCGGTGATGACCTGTTCGTGACCAATACCAGGATTCTGAAGGAAGGTATCCAGAAGGGCATCGCCAACTCGATCCTGATCAAAATCAATCAGATCGGCACGCTGTCAGAGACCTTTGCGGCCATCGAGATGGCCAAGCGCGCTGGTTACACGGCGGTAATTTCACATCGTTCGGGCGAAACCGAAGATTCGACTATTGCGGATATCGCTGTGGGCCTCAATGCAGGTCAGATCAAGACGGGGTCGTTGTCGCGTTCGGATCGTATCGCCAAGTACAACCAACTGCTGCGCATTGAAGAAGATCTGGGTGATACCGCAACATACCCGGGCCGCGAAGCCTTCTACAACCTGCGTTAATCATTAACAGCAAGTCGCTCGCATGCGTCCTTCAACCGCCATTCTGCTCGGCTTGGCCGTGGTCATTCAGTACCCGCTGTGGCTGGGCAAGGGTGGCTGGCTGAAGGTATGGGAAAGCGATCGTCAGCTTCGTCTGCAACGCGAGGCCAATCGCCAATTGGAACTGCGTAACGCTGGTTTAGAAGCTGAAACCCGTAACCTCAAGTCGGGTCTTGAGGCCGTGGAAGAGCGTGCCCGCTATGAGTTGGGCATGATCAAACCCGATGAAGTGTTTTATCAGTTGCCGAAACGTTCGGTAATGCCGAAGCCCGAAATAGCTGACTCTGCGGCAACGCCCCCGAAAGAAACAAAGGAATCGCAATAAATGAGCGGACTTGTACATCGCAACACGGTTGTGACCTTAGACTACAGCGTAACTGATTCGGATGGCCAGGTCGTGGACGATGGCCGCAACCCGATTCGATACCTGCATGGCGGTTACGGCGACATTTTTGATCGTATCGAAGAAACGCTTGAAGGCAAACACGTCGGAGATTCGGTCACGATCAAGCTGCAACCGGATGAAGCCTATGGCGATTACGATCCGGAGCTGGTGCAGATTGAGCCGGCATCGCGTTTTCCGAAGGAAACCAAGGTGGGCATGCAATTCGAAGGCGCTCCGGAAGGGTCGGACGAGGACGATATTGTGATCTACCGCGTCACCGACATTGCCGATGGTAAGGTGGTATTGGATGGTAATCATCCACTGGCCGGTATGTCTCTGGTCTTTACCTGTACGGTTCGTGATGTACGATCGGCGACCGAGGAAGAGATCGAAGAAGAGTCAGTCGCCGATGATGAGGGCGATGCGGGCGCCGCTCCGGTGGTCATTCACTGAAGTGGCGCGGTTGTGGGTGCGTCTGATGCGGTATCACTGCCACCCTCATCGTAGCGCAACGGTGGCCAAGGGAAAGATTCAAAACGAAATATCATGTAACTCACCGGGTCACCGTCAGTGGCTTTTTCATTTTTTTCCACATGTACTTGTACCCAGCCCTGTTGTAGGGCGCCATAGGTGCTTACACGGGTGAAGTTTTGAAGCGGTAGGTTGTTGGCATCCAGCAAAGGGTGATCAATGCGGTGGACACCGCTACCGCCATGAGCGAGCAGCACCTGGCCGGGAAAGGCTTCAGTTTCCGATTTGAGCAGATCCAGTAAGGCTTTGTAGCCTGTGGACGATTCGGAGACGCCAGGATTGTCGAATTCAGGGTCGCCATGCATGGCAATAACGAGAACATGGATGCCACCATCGCGCGCTGCTTGAAAGCTTTCCCGAAGCCAGTTCAGCCCGGCGCGATTACGGTCCTGGTATTCAGTACCTGGGTCAGTATTGCGCCCCCAGTGGTTATTGTCACCAGTAATGTTGAGCGTGGTAAAAAGGGCCGGACCGGTTTGCCAGCGCATGAGTTCAGGGTGCTCTGACTGACGGGTCAGTGCCAGACTCGGATCGCCCAGGCTTCGGTCATTGGAATAATAAGTCTTACGCAGCAGGGCCAGGCGTGTTTCCGGGAGAAAGCCCGTACAACGTATCCACTCGGGATCGCCGGGGACATAAATCGTCGGTAGCGGTGCTTTAGCCAAAATCGGATATGCCGCGAAGAGATGTTGATCCTGACAACTTTGTTCGCTCGGCTTGAGTCCACCCGTGAAGATGGCGAGTGCTTCGTTCTTTTTTGCCATGTCATTGAGCATGCCTTTCAGGTAACCCTGGTGTTCCGGTGTCATGTAGACGTCTCCGAACAGGGCGAAGCTCAGCGTGGCGCTCATGGCGGGCATGCTAAGGCACAGGCCGACGAGACCAGCAGCCAGGCGGGTGGTCAAGGCTTTCATGGCGAACCGTGACATGAGATTCAGTTCCTGGCTTTGGCTTTAAGTTGGTAGAGCAGATCAAGAGCTTGGCGCGGCGTCAGGCTGTCCGGGTCAATCGCCGAGAGTTCATCGACAAGTGGGTGATTCACCGGTGCTGGTTCGGCCTCAGGGATGACTTCGGGCGCATCAAAGAAGTCATTCTGCGCGTGTTCAGCGTTAGCGGGCTGCTGGCGTACGGATTGGGATTCCAGTTCGAGTAGGGTACGGCGTGCGTCGCGCACCACGGCTGACGGAATGCCGGCCAGCGAGGCGACTTCGATTCCGTAGCTCTGGTTGGCCGGGCCCGCCTGCACGCGATGCATGAACACGATGCGGTCGTGGTGTTCGATGGCATCGAGATGGACGTTTTCCAGTTGCTTGAACTTTTCGCTCAGGCGCGTGAGTTCGAAGTAATGCGTAGCGAACAGCGTTAGCGATTTGTTCTGACGCAGCATCTGCTTGAGCACGGCGGAGGCCAGGGCCAGTCCATCGAAAGTCGAGGTGCCACGACCGATTTCGTCCATGAGAACGAGGCTGCGCTCGTCGGCTTGGTTTAGGATGGCGGCGGTTTCGGTCATTTCGACCATAAAGGTCGAGCGGCCGGAGGCCAGATCGTCCGAGGCGCCGATCCGGGTATACAGGGCATTGATACGACCAATACGCGCCGATGTCGCTGGGACGTAGGCGCCGATGCGTGCCAGGAGAACGATGAGTGCGGTCTGGCGCATGTAGGTCGATTTACCGCCCATATTCGGGCCGGTTATGAGCAGGCACTGACGATCCGGATGCAGGCGCGTATCGTTATCAACGAAGGATTTGCCGTCTTTGCTCAGTGCCTGTTCGACGACCGGGTGGCGCCCCTCGCAGATGTCGATTTCGGGGATGGGGCTGAATTCGGGGCGGCACCAGTTGCGTTCGAGCGCCGTCTGCGCAAAGCTGCCGACCAGATCCAGTTCGGCGATGTCGATGGCGATGGCCTTGAGCGCGACGACGTCTGTCTGCAGTTGTTGCAGGAGTTCGTCGTAAAGGTGCTTTTCGCGGCTGAGGGCGCGATCCTGTGCTGACAGGGCCTTGTCCTCAAAGGTTTTGAGTTCCGGCGTGATGTAACGCTCGGCGTTCTTCAGCGTTTGCCGCCGGCGGTAGTGTTCGGGTACTTTGGCCGATTGTGCCTGCGAGACTTCGATATAGAAGCCGTGGACGCGGTTGTATTCAACCTTGAGTGTGGTGATGCCTGTGGCTTCACGTTCGCGCGCTTCAAGTTCAAGCAGGAAATCCCCGCAGTGGGTCTGGATATTCCGCAGTTCGTCGAGATCGGCGTCGAAGCCATCGGCGATGACGCCGCCGTCACGGATATGAGTGGCGGGTTCAGGGCGGATGGCACGGGCGAGCAAGTGGCCGATGCGTGTGGGGATGACCGTGTCACCGAGGCGATTGGCAAGCGCTGTGAGTGCGTCGCTGTCGATGGCGTTACTCAGCAGCTCGTCAATTAGTACGGCCAGGGCGGGCCATTGCTGTAGGGTATCGCGCAGACTGGCCAGTTCACGCGGGCGGACCGAGAGTAAGCCGACCCGGCCGGCAATGCGTTCAATGTCGCAGAAGCCATTGAGCAGCGTGCGCAGTTCGCCAAGCAGATCCTGGCGGACGAGCAGGGTGTCAATGATACGATGCCGACAGTCCGGCAGTCGGTCGTCGGCTGACGGGTGATGCAATGCGTGGCGCAGGGCCCGCGACCCCATCGCGGTGCGTGTGCGGTCCAGAATGCTTAGCAGCGTCGTGTTGTCGGTGCCCGGTTGCGCGGCGATGCGGAGGGATTCGGTCAGTTCCAGGTTGCGCCGCGTAATGGCATCCATACGCAGATACTGGTTCGGCCGTTCAACCTGTACGCTGCTGATGCCAAGCATTTCGGCCTTGCGGAACTGGGTGGCCTGAATGTAGTCGAGTAGCGCGCCGCAGGCGGCAAGCGCCGGTTGGTCTTCGTTTGCGTCGATGCCGAAGGGTGTCAGCGAGCTAACCTTGAGCGCGGTGCACAGGGTGCGGCCCCCACTATCGGCGTCAAATAGCCAATCGGCGCGGCGTGCGGCCTTATAATAGTTCTCGGGCCAATCGGCACTGTCTGGAATAAGGATTTCCGAAGGGTCGATGCGGCCGAGCAGTGTGCCCAGTTGTTCCGTCGGAATTTCGGCGATGGTCACTCGACCGGCGGCCAGGGAAACCCAGGCGGCACCGAAACGGGCGCCGCTCGGAAAGATTGCCAAAAGGTGGCTTTCCCGGCGCTCATCCATGAGTGTGGCATCGCTGACGGTGCCGGGTGTGACGATGCGCGTCACGGCGCGTTCGACCGGGCCTTTGGCAGTGGCCGGATCACCGATCTGCTCGCAGATGGCAACGGATTCGCCGGCTTTGACGAGTCGGGCGACGTACTGATCGGCGGCATGGAACGGGACACCCGCCATACGAATCGGTTCGCCGTTCGATTGGCCGCGGCTGGTGAGCGTGATGTCGAGCAGACGCGCGGCTTTGACTGCGTCGTCGAAGAACAGCTCGTAAAAGTCGCCCATCCGGTAAAAGAGGAGGGTATCGGGTACGGTTGCTTTCAGAGCAAGGTACTGGCGCATCATCGGCGTGTGCCCCTTGTCGGGTGCGGCGGCCGACTGGTTTTCAGCAAGGGGCGACGTTTTTTTGCTCATGCCGAATTCTGGGGTTTCACCATCGCGTATTGATGCAGCGTGTCCAGTGCAAGTGCGCACTCGCCGAACTGCTCGGTTCGCCATTGCGAATTCTGATAGTTGTGCAGGTAACGATCACCACTGTCGCAGATGAGCGACACAATTGAGCCTTGCTGGCCCGCCGACTGCATTTCATGGGCCAGTAGGAGCATCGTCGTGAAGTTGCATCCGGTGGACGGGCCGACTTTACGTTCCAGTAAGGTGTCCAGAAAGATCATACCGGCCATGCTGTCGATGTTTGGTACGTCATGCACACGGTCGATCAGCGTTGGCAAAAAACTGGCGACGGGCGCAGGCCTGCCGATGCCTTCGATTCTGGACCCTGGTCGGTTGACCGAGGTATCGCGCGTTTTCCAGTAGGGCGAGAATGCCGAGCCTTCCGGGTCTGCAAGACACAGGCGGCTTTCGTAGTGTTTGTAGCGAATGAAGCGGCCGATAGTGGCACTCGTTCCGCCGGTGCCGGCGCCGACGACGATCCAGGCTGGTACGGGAAAACGCTCGCAGGCCATCTGCTCGAAGATACTTTGGGCGATGTTGTTGTTGCCGCGCCAATCGGTTGCGCGTTCGGCATAGGTGAACTGGTCCATGTAATGACCGTTCGTTTCCTTCGCCAGAGCATGTGCTGCTGAATAAACCTCGTCCGCTTTGTCAACGAAATGGCACTGCCCACCGTAGAAGTGGACTGCGTCAATTTTTTCCTGTGACGTATTTCGGGTCATGACCGCAAAAAACGGCAGCCCGAGAAGGCGTGCAAAATAGGCTTCGCTGACGGCCGTGGAACCACTTGAAGCTTCGATCACCGGTTGACCTGCCTGTAGCCAGTTATTACAGAGCGCATACAGAAACAAGGAGCGCGCCAATCGGTGTTTGAGGCTCCCGGTGGGGTGCGTTGATTCGTCTTTCAGGTATAGATCGATCCCGGCTTCCCTGAGCGCCGGTAGCGGTACTGTGAGTAAATGCGTGTCCGCGCTACGGCGGTAATCGGCCTCGATCTGATGAATCGCCCAGTGCGTCCAATGGGTGTCCGCGTTGTATACGGTCTTGGGCGTCATGTGATGGTTCCGCGAGAATCACCAGGCGTCAGACAGGCTGCTTCAGGTGCTTCTGAACGATCTGCAGGAGTGGAGTATGCACCTTGGGTGTACCGGCCACCAGATCACCGGTTTTGAGGTAGTCGCTGTCGCCACCGAGGTCTGTCACGAAGCCACCGGCTTCCAGAACCATCAGTGTGCCGGCAGCCATGTCCCACGGTGCCAGGCCGAATTCCCAGAAGCCGTCCAGTCGGCCAGCTGCGACATATGCCAGATCGAGCGAAGCGGCGCCGGGGCGGCGCATACCAGCGGTTTTCTCGGTCAGTTCGCGGAAAGCCCCCATGTAGGCGTCGACACGGTCAAAAACGCGATAGGGAAAACCTGTGCCGATGAGTGCGTCAGTCAGACGATCCGCACGGCTGACACGGACGCGGCGGTCATTCAGGAAGGCGCCGCGGCCCTTGCTGGCGGTAAAAAGTTCGTTGCGAGTCGGGTCATAAATGACACCGTGCGCGACCTGGCCTTCCTGCGCCAGAGCGATGGAAATCGCGTACTGCGGAAAACCGTGAATGAAGTTAGTCGTACCGTCGAGCGGGTCAATGATCCATTCGAATTCGGATTTGCCCGGCGTCTGACCGGTTTCTTCCGCTAGAATACCGTGATTCGGGTAGGCTTCCTGCAGGATTTCCTTGATAGCATCCTCAGCGGCGCGATCAACCTGTGTGACATAGTCACTCTGACCCTTGCGGGCGACCTGCAGATTGTCGAGCTCAAGCGCGGCTCGGTTGATGATCTGGCCGGCGCGACGCGCGGCCTTAACGGCAACATTCAGAAAGGGATGCATATCAGGGACACAGAGCAAGGAGGGGGAACCACGCTGGTTCGCCGCAGAGCCTGTATTGTACCTGTTGAGCGTCCGCCGGTCGATATTTGATGTTCGTCTATGAGCTCTGAAATGAATACGTACTTCCCATCCAGATCCACGGCTGTCAATGCCTTTTTGGAAAGCCAGCGCATCGTCCTGTGCCGACCTTCGCATCCCGGCAATATCGGGGCGGTGGCCCGCGCCATGAAAACGATGGGTCTCGTGCAAGGTGGTCAATTGGTGCTGGTGAATCCGCTTTGTGAGATCGATGAGATGGCGGTGCGTCGCGCATCAGGCGCAGCGGATATGCTGGCTACGTGCCGGGTCGTGGCTTCGTTACCAGAAGCGCTGGTCGATTGCGTTGGTGTATTTGGCATGACCGTGCGTGCCCGCGAGTTGGGACCGGCACCGATGGCGCCGCGAGTGGCCGTAACGGAAGCGCAGACTTTTTGGCAGGAGCACACCGCCCCTTCAGCGTTTGTCTTTGGTAATGAAACAAATGGTTTGACCAATGAAGAGTTGCAATTTTGTCGAGCCGAGGTAAGTATTCCGACGAATGCCGATTACGGTTCACTCAATCTGGGGGCGGCCGTACAGATCATGACCTATCTGTTACGCGAGCAGGCGGGTTCTTGCGAGGTGGTCACACACGGCGCCACGCGTTATGCCTCGGATCCGGCGTCATCGGATGCTGTCGAAGGCTTTTATCGTCAGCTTGAAGAAGCACTTATTGCCTCCGGGTTTCATGACCCGACGCGTCCGCGTCGGTTGATGCCGAAAATCCGGCGCATCTTTGAGCGTAGCCGCCTGGAAGTCGATGAGGTCAATATCTTGCGTGGTATTGTCGGGGCGCTTGCTGAACGAGGTTAGGGCTTGTCTGACACCGGCTTGGAAGGTTGATTAAAAGACTCAGGATTAGTACAATTGCAACAAACAATAACCGTCGACCATCACTGACTAATTCGCCACAAATCATCAAGTTAGATGCCAATGTTTAAGTTTATTCGTGAAGATATCCGGTCGATTTTTGATCGGGATCCCGCCGCCCGTTCCACGTTAGAGATTCTGACGTGCTACCCGGGCGTGCACGCGATGCTGTTTCATCGGGTCGCACACCGACTGTGGCAGTGGCATCTCTACTGGCTGGCGCGCTTCACCTCTCATCTTTCGCGTTTTCTGACCGGTATTGAGATTCACCCCGGGGCGACTATTGGACGTCGCTTCTTTATCGACCACGGGATGGGTGTGGTGATCGGCGAAACGGCCGTGATTCAGGACGATGTGACGATTTATCATGGCGTAACGCTGGGGGGGACCAGTTGGAACAAGGGGCGGCGCCATCCGACGCTGGAGTCGGGCGTCGTCATCGGTGCTGGGGCCAAGGTGTTGGGCCCGATTACAGTGGGCGCCGGGGCGCGGGTCGGTAGCGACGCCGTGGTTGTCAAGGATGTTCCGGCTGGCGCCACTGCTGTTGGCAATCCGGCGCGTATTATTGAAAACGAGAAGGCTGAGTCGACCAACCAGCCGGGCCCAGGCAAGACCGGTTTTGCAGCCTATGCGATTAACCGTGATGCCAGCGATCCGTATGCTAAGGCGTTGCATGCGTTACTGGAACATGCCGCTGAAACCGATCAGCGTCTTGAACATTTGCTCAAAAAACTCGAAGCGTCTGGAATGCCCGTGGAAGAGGCCAATGCAGTGGCAGACAAGTTTGATCCGCAATACCTGAGCAAAATAGTTGACTAATACCCCGGGTATCCTTATAGTTGATAAAAATACTTGGATATACGGCGATCATAAAAAAGCGCTGGTATCTGGCATCAACAGGAGCCTGATATGAGATTGACGACCAAAGGCCGTTTTGCGGTGACCGCCATGATTGATCTGGGGCTGAATGGCGGCGAACGCCCCGTGACGCTTTCTGCAATCAGTGAGCGTCAGAACATTTCTCTGTCCTATTTGGAACAACTGTTCGCCAAACTGCGTCGCCATGCCATTGTCGAGAGCGTGCGAGGTCCGGGTGGTGGTTACTGCCTGGCGCGCAGTGCCGCAGAGATTACGGTAGCTGATGTGATTATTGCGGTGGATGAACCGTTGGATGCGACTCAGTGCGGTGGCCGAGAAAACTGCAAATCCGAACATCGCTGCATGACGCACGACCTGTGGTCGACGCTGAATCGCAAGATGCTTGATTACCTGGCATCGGTAACGCTGACTGAATTGGTCGAAAAACATCGTCAGCGTATGGCGGATCAGGCACATACTGAAGTGCACAAGCCGGTCGCCTTCAATGTGGCTCAAGCGGCCTGAACTGAGCGCATGACCATGGTTTCACTGCTGTATCTTGACCACAATGCCACTACGCCGATAGATCCGGTCGTGCGGGATGCAATGTTGCCGTTTCTGACGGCACAGTTCGCAAATCCATCAGCGACTTATGAACCCGGTCGTTTGGTGCGGCGGGCGGTTGAACGCGCGCGTGAGCAGGTAGCCGCGGCGATTGATGCCGATCCTTCCGAAGTGGTGTTTACGGCCAGCGGTAGTGAAGCGAACAATCTGCTGATTCAGGGCCTAGCACGTGCCACCTACGCCGAGTCGGGCGAGTGCATCCATATGGCTTGTGCGGCGACCGAACACCCGTGCGTATTGGCACCAATGCGCGCCATGCAGAATGAAGGCTGTAGTTTTGACGAAATACCGGTCAATGCCGCAGGAACGGTTACCCAAGCAGCTGTAAATACGCTGCCCGCACAGACCCGTCTCGTGTCGGTGATGGCGGCGAATAATGAAACGGGCGTGTTGCAAGCGGTGGCCGGACTGGCAGATGCTTACCGTGGTACGCGTCGGGGTTGGTTCCACAGCGATGCAGTGCAGGCTTTCGGCAAGCATCCGCTTAGCTTCCGTCAGTTGAACGATGCGGGTGTATCAGCGCTGACGATTTCCGGTCATAAGGTGGGTGGCCCCAAGGGCGCCGCCGCACTGGTTCGTGATCGCGAAATGCCCTTGCAGCCACTGATCTACGGTGGCGGGCAGGAGGGCGGTTTGCGTTCGGGCACCGAGAATGTGGCCGCCATCGTTGGTTTTGGGGTCGCTTGCGAACGGGCGGCTAAGCATCTGGCGGCGCGAGTGCAACAGGCGCATGATTGCCAGACGTGGTTGGAAAACGCATTGCGCCAGCGTGGTGCGGTGATCTTTGGCGAGGGCGCACAGCGTCTGGCCAATACCACTTATGCGGCGTTCCCCGGCATTGATGGTGAAACGCTGGTCTCGTTGCTGGATCGTCAGCACGTGGCTATTTCGAGTGGTGCCGCTTGTGGCTCGGGCAAAGCCGGCGTATCCCCGGTGCTACAGGCGATGGGCGTTGATCCGGTGTTGGCCAAAGGCGCCATCCGTATCAGTCTGGGCATGATGTCGTATGCCGCAACCGATCAGCAGGCAGTTGAGCGTTTCATAGCGCAACTGGATGTCGTTTTAAGTCAGTTACAGCGCTTTGCTGCGGTGGCCTGACGCTTTACTCTGGAGTCTGACATGAAGTTCCCCGTGTATCTGGATTATTCGGCGACCACCCCCATCGACCCGCGCGTGGTCGAGGCGATGCTGCCATATCTGACCGAAAAATTTGGCAATCCTGCATCGCGTTCGCATCAGTATGGCTGGGATGCAGAGGCTGCGGTTGAGAATGCGCGCGCCGAGGTCGCCGCGCTGGTGAATGCCGATCCGAAGGAGATCGTCTGGACGTCTGGCGCGACCGAAGCCAACAACCTGGCGATCAAGGGCGCGGCGAATTTCTACCAGAACAAGGGTAAGCACCTGATTACCGTGAAGACGGAACACAAAGCCGTGCTCGATACGATGCGTGAACTGGAGCGTCAGGGCTTCGAAGTGACCTATCTGGATGTTCTGGCGAATGGCCTCGTCGATATGGCTGCGCTGGAAGCGGCGTTGCGCCCGGACACGATTCTGGTATCCATCATGGCGGTCAACAATGAAATCGGTGTGATTCAGCCGATCGCCGAAATCGGCGAACTGCTCCGTAGCAAGGGGATTCTGTTCCATGTGGATGCTGCTCAGGCCACCGGTAAGATCGACATCGATCTCGCCAAGCTGAAAGTCGATCTGATGAGCTTCTCGGCGCACAAAACCTATGGTCCGAAGGGCATCGGTGCGCTGTATGTGCGGCGTAAACCGCGTGTGCGTCTGGAAGCCCAGATGCATGGCGGTGGTCACGAGCGTGGTATGCGCTCAGGCACGCTGGCGACCTTCCTGATCGTCGGGATGGGTGAGGCTTTCCGCCTGGCGCGCCTGGAAATGAAGGAAGAGAATGTGCGTATCCGCGCTTTACGTGATCGGCTGCTCAAGGGATTGTCAGATCTGCCGGAGATTTACGTGAACGGCGATCTGGAACACCGCGTGCCACATAATCTCAACATCAGCTTCGCCTATGTCGAGGGTGAGTCCTTGATGATGGCCGTGAAGGATATCGCGGTCTCGTCGGGTTCGGCCTGTACTTCGGCGTCGCTGGAACCGTCCTATGTGCTGCGTGCGCTCGGCCTGACCGACGAGCTGGCGCATTCGTCGATCCGTTTCTCGATCGGCCGTTTCACGACGCAGGAAGAAATCGATTTCACCGTCGATCTGCTGCACAAGCAGATTGGTCGTCTGCGTGAGCTGTCGCCCCTGTGGGAAATGGTTCAGGACGGCATCGACCTCAACACGGTTCAGTGGGCCGCGCATTAAGCGCCCGGATTAGACAAGTCAAGAAGGAGTCTTACCATGGCATACAGCGTCAAAGTGATCGATCACTATGAAAACCCCCGTAACGTCGGTTCCTTCGGCAAGGAGGAAGAGGGCGTGGGCACCGGCATGGTCGGCGCACCGGCCTGCGGCGACGTGATGAAGCTGCAGATCAAGGTCAATAAGGAAGGCGTGATCGAAGACGCCAAGTTCAAGACCTACGGTTGCGGCTCGGCGATTGCGTCCAGCTCGCTGGTGACCGAATGGGTCAAGGGCAAGAGTGTGGACGAAGCGCTCGAGATCAAGAACACCGCTATCGCCGAAGAACTGGCGCTGCCGCCGGTGAAGATCCATTGCTCGATTCTGGCCGAAGACGCCATCAAGGCGGCCGTGGCCGATTACAAGAAGAAGCAGGGTTCCTGAGTCTGTTGATCGGAGAAACATCATGAGTGTCTCGATGACGGAAGCCGCCGCCAAGCATGTGAGCAAGGCGCTGACGCAGCGCGGCAAGGGCATTGGCCTGCGCCTCGGTGTGCGCACTGCCGGCTGCTCGGGCATGGCATACAAGCTGGAATATGTCGACGAACTGGCGCCGGACGATGAGGTGTTCGAATCGCATGGCGTCAAGATTGTGATCGACCCGAAGAGCCTGGCCTACCTGGACGGTACCGAACTGGATTTCACCCGCGAAGGTTTGAATGAGGGTTTCAAGTTCAATAACCCCAACGTCAAGGACGAATGCGGTTGTGGTGAATCCTTCCATGTCTGACCGGGTCACGGCCGATCTGCTCAACGCGGATTTCTTCACGCTGCTTGGTGTACAGCAGCGTTTCGAGTTGGATCAGGCCGACCTGGATGCGCATTTCCGTGAGCTGCAGCGACGAGTGCATCCGGATCGCTTTGCGGCCGCCGACGATGCCGCACGGCGTGCCTCCATGATGTTGGCGACGCAGATCAATGAGGCGTACCAGACGCTGCGCTCGCCGCTCAAGCGTGCAACGTATCTGCTTCAGTTAGCTGGCATCGATGTGGGGGCGGAGTCTAATACGGCAATGTCCCCCGAATTCCTGATGAACCAGATGGTCTGGCGTGAACAGGTTGCCGAGGCGCGCGCCGACGGTGATCTGGCGGCACTCGAGGAAATTGAGGTCGAGATCGCGACGGCAATACGTACTGCGTACAATGTGCTGGGCACCGCACTGGATGACGGCGCCGATAGAAATGTGGCTGTTGAGGCTGTGCGCCGGCTCATGTTTCTGGAAAAATTACACGAAGAAATCGACAACGCGATCTTTGATCTGGAAGATCGCTGATCGATGTTGTGTCTGTTGAACACTGATTATTAGAGTCGAATTAGATGGCCTTGCTGCAAATCGCCGAACCTGGAGAGAGCCCGCTCCCGCATCAGACCCGTTATGCGATCGGGATCGATCTTGGTACTACGAACTCCCTGGTAGCCAGCGTCCGTTCGGGTATGTCGCATGTCATGAACGATGCCGATGGCCGTGCGCTGGTGCCGTCGGTCGTCCGGTATATGGACGATGGATCGGTGCAGGTGGGTTATGACGCCTTGAAGGCGATTGCCAAAGACCCCAAAAATACGATTGCTTCGGTGAAGCGCCTGATGGGTCGGGGTTACAGCGATATCGAACATCGCGAAAATCTGCCTCTGGATCTGGTCGATGTGCCGAGCATGGTGAGCGTGAAGACACGCCATGGTGTCAAAACCCCGGTCGAAGTTTCGGCCGAGATTCTGCGGGTATTGAACGAGCGCGCCCAGCAGACACTGAAGCAGGAGATCATCGGTGCGGTGATCACGGTGCCGGCCTATTTCGATGATGCACAGCGCCAGGCCACCAAGGATGCGGCGCGACTGGCAGGCCTCAACGTGTTGCGCCTGCTGAATGAGCCGACTGCGGCGGCGGTTGCCTACGGCCTGGATAATTCTGCCGAAGGCGTTTACGCAGTCTATGATCTGGGTGGCGGTACATTCGATATTTCCATTCTGCGCCTGACGCGTGGCGTGTTCGAAGTGCTGGCGACGGGCGGTGACTCAGCCCTCGGCGGTGACGATTTTGACCGTCGTATCTACTGCTGGATTCTTGAGCAGGCGCAATTGAAGTCGCCGCCGACGATTGAAGATACGGCGTTGTTGCTCGTCCGTGCGCGCGAAGCCAAGGAATACCTGTCGGCACATCCGGAAGCGCCGATTACGGCACGCCTGGCCTCCGGCGAGATCGTCGATCTGACGATTGATATGTCGACCTTTGCCGAAATCAGTCAGACGCTGGTCTCGAAGACGCTGCAGCCGGTCAAGAAAACCCTGCGCGATGCCGGGCTGCGGCCGGAAGACATCCAAGGCGTGGTGATGGTGGGTGGTGCGACACGGATTCCGCTGATCCAGCGTGCCGTGGGTGAGTTCTTTAGACAGGAACCGCTCAATAATCTGGACCCGGACAAGGTCGTGGCACTGGGCGCAGCCATTCAGGCGAACCTCTTGGCCGGCAACCGTGCACCGGGCGAAGATTGGCTGTTGCTCGACGTGATTCCGCTGTCGCTGGGTCTGGAAACCATGGGCGGCCTGGTCGAGAAGGTGATTCCCCGTAATTCCACCTTGCCAGTGGCGCGTGCACAGGAGTTCACGACGTACCGCGACGGCCAGACGGCCATGATGATCCATGTGCTGCAGGGCGAGCGCGAGCTGGTGGACGATTGCCGTTCGCTGGCCCGTTTCGAGTTACGAGGCATTCCGCCGATGGTAGCGGGTGCCGCGCGTATCCGCGTGACCTTTCAGGTTGATGCCGATGGTTTGCTGTCTGTGACGGCACGCGAGCAGATGACGGGTGTCGAGTCACACGTGGAAGTCAAACCTTCCTATGGTCTGTCCGATGATCAGATTACCGGTATGCTGAAGGCCTCGGTCGATCATGCGCGCGATGACGCGCAAACCCGTGCACTCAAGGAAACGCAGGTCGATGCCCAGCGGCTGATCGAAGCGGTGCGCTCAGCGCTGATCGAAGACCGTCATCTGCTGGACGATGCCGAATTCCAGTTGATCGAATCCGGCATCGTCAAACTGCAGACGGCGATTCTGTCCGGTAACCGCCGCCAGATTACGATCGCGATGGATGACCTGGACGCTGACTGCAAGGAATTCGCCGGCCGTCGCATGAATCAGGCTGTCAATCGCGCACTTTCCGGTAAATCGATTGAATCCGTCGAAGCCACGATTGAACAGCTGCATAAGCCGAACAAGGCGTAAAGGACACCGTATGACCAAACTGACAGTGCTACCGCATCCCGAATATTGTCCGGATGGCGCTATTCTCGAAGCGCCCGTCGGCATGTCGATCTGCGAATCGTTACTTGAGAACGGCATCGAGATCGAACATGCCTGCGAATGTTCATGTGCGTGCACGACCTGTCACGTGATCGTGCGCGAGGGCTATAACTCGTTGAATGAACCGGAAGAGCTCGAAGAGGATTTGCTCGACAAGGCCTGGGGTTTGGAACCCGAATCGCGCCTGTCATGCCAGGCGATCGTGGCCGAAACGCCGCTGGTGGTTGAAATTCCCAAGTATTCGATCAATATGACGAGAGAAGGGAAGCGCTGATCATGACGCTGAAATGGACAGACACGCTGGATATCGCCGAAGCGCTGATCGAAGCGCATCCGGATCAGGATCCGACGCAGATCAATTTCGTCGACCTGATGCGTTGGGTTATGGCATTGCCGGATTTCGACGACGATCCCCAGCGCTGTGGTGAGCGTATCCTTGAAGCGATCCAGCAGTGCTGGATTGACGAGCAATGAGTCATCATCTGGAGGTAGCTGCTATGGAAACCCCGATTCACTCGATCAATAGCCTGTTCAAACAACTCGGCCTGCCGAGCGAGACTGCGGAAATCGATGTATTCATCGAGATGCATCGCCCATTGCCTGATCATTGTCTGCTGCATGAAGCCGCATTCTGGACCGCCTCGCAGGCGACGTTTCTCGCAGAAGAAATCGAAGACGATGCCGATTGGGCCGAAGTCATCGACGAGTTGAACGCGCGTTTACGCAATCCGGCTTAAGCCCGGGGAACCGGGCGCGCAGCATCTGTAGGCAATCAGGCTGCGTGGCCTGGCGGGTAGAGCGTTAGGATACCGTCCAGGCCACTATGATTGATGGCGTGTGTTGCCTTGCCCTGTGTAGCGGGTTTAGCGTGGTAAGCCACGGAGGTGCCAGCCGCTGCCATCATGAGTAGGTCGTTGGCACCGTCACCGACAGCCATGATCTGATCTTGTGACAGACCAAATTCCTGTGCCAGTTCACACAGCTTGTCGGCTTTCGCCTGGGCGTCGATAATCGGTCCGGTCACGCGACCGGTCAATTTGCCACTGACGATTTCAAGTTCGTTCGAAGTCGCGAAATCCAGGCCCAGCTCGATGCGCAAGCGTTCGGTAAAGTAGGTAAAACCGCCAGACAGCAGTGCTGTATGGATATTGGCATTCTGTAATGTTTCAAGAAGTTCGCGTGCCCCCGGATTCAGTAGCAAGCGCTCTGAAAAAACACGGGCAAGCACACGGGCATCCAGGCCTGCAAGTACACCGACGCGTTTTTGCAGGCTTTCGCGATAATCCATTTCACCGCGCATGGCGGCCTCGGTAATCTCCGAAACTTCAGATTTACGCCCCGCAAAGTCAGCCAGTTCGTCGATACACTCGATGTTGATGAGTGTCGAATCCATATCGAAGACAACGAGTTTGAAGTCGTCCAGTGTACGATTAGCGGGCACGAGTGCCCAGTCCAGATTTTCGTTGACGAGCGCTGTACGGATAGCCTCAGGGACTATCTCAGCGCTCACGCCAGTAAAACGGATTGCCTGAACGCCCTGCGGTTTGACAACGGCGGGTTTGAGCTGCGACTGAACCGATTCGATCAGATAGGTAGGCACCGGCCCACCGAAGATCACGAGGTCGTTCATTGATCAGCCCTTGCGCGGTTCACGTGTGGCGAGTATCGGACGCAGACGGTTGGCCGCGTCGCGAATCATGTCTTCGGTGGTCGGCCAGTTGACGCAGGCGTCGGTCACCGAGCAACCATAGGTCATCTTGCTGCGATCGGCCTGGATCGGCTGATTGCCGGCGACGAGGTTGGATTCGATCATCAGGCCGGTGATGTTCTTGTTGCCGGCGACGATCTGGCTGATGACGTCAGCCATGACCAGTGGTTGCAGGTCCGGATTCTTGTTGCTGTTAGCGTGCGAGCAGTCGACGATGACGTTCGGCAGCAGTTTGGCTTTCGTCATGGCGTTTTCGGCCAGCGTCACCGAGACGGTGTCGTAGTTCGGACGACCGTCACCGCCGCGCAGGACGATGTGGCCGTAGGGGTTGCCCTTGGTACGGACGATGGCGACGCGGCCATCACTGTTGATACCGAGGAAACTGTGCGGACGACTGGCCGAGAGAATGGCGTTGATCGCGATCGTCAGGTCGCCGTTGGTGCCGTTCTTGAAGCCGACCGGCGTCGAGAGACCCGACGACATTTCGCGATGCGTCTGGGATTCGGTCGTGCGGGCGCCGATAGCGTTCCAGGCGATGAGATCCCCCAGATACTGCGGCGATATCGGGTCGAGGGCTTCCGTACCGGCTGGTAGACCGAGTTCATTGACCGCCAGCAGGAATTCGCGGGCTTTGGCCATGCCGGCATCGACCTTGAACGAATCGTCCATGTCCGGGTCGTTGATATAACCCTTCCAGCCCACCGTCGTGCGGGGTTTCTCGAAGTAGACGCGCATGACGATCATGAGTGCGTCGGCGACCTCGTCGGCCAGCGCCTTGAGACGGCGGGCGTAATCCAGCCCGGCAACCGGGTCGTGGATGGAGCAGGGGCCGACAACGACGAAGGGGCGCGGATCTTTGTGTTCGAGAATATCAATCAGCTGGGCGCGACCCTGCGATACCGTTTCGGCGGCCTTCGGGCTCAGCGGCAGTTGCGCTTGAATAGTCTCCGGCGTCGGCATCGGGTCGAAGGCCGCGATGTGCAGGTTGCTGATGGGCTGGTTGGCGCTTTGAGTCATGATCGAATCCGTGCGGTTCAGGTGGTTGATGCGGCTACTTGTTTTTTGTAGTCTTTGCCAGATCGGCCGGCGTTTTTTCCAGCAATCCGCAAAGTTCACGGAATGCCTGGATGCGCTGGGATAGCGCGGGCATGTGGCGTAAAAGAATAATTCTATCCTGACCGGCCAGTTTCATGTCCCGCCGGTTCTGGATCAGCCAGAGCATCGTCATCGGGTCGGCCGGGGTTTTGGGACCGAACTGAACAAGGATCTGATCCTGGTTGATGTCGACTTTGGTCATGCCCCAGCGCACGGCCTGTAGGCGGATATGGTGCGTCGCCAGCAGTGATTCTGCCTGCGGCGGTAACGCGCCGAAGCGGTCGATGAGTTCTTCCTGCAACAGGCTAAGATCGTCGGCGCTATCGCTATTCGACAGGCGTTTGTAGAGATTCAGGCGTTCGTGTACGTCGGGGCAGTAGGCATCCGGCAGCAGGGCGGGGACTCGCAGATTGATTTCGGTGCCGATGCCGAGCGGTTGTTCCAGATCCGGTGTTTCGCCGGCCTTCATGGCCTTGACCGCGCGATTGAGCATTTCGGTAAATAACGCGAAACCGACTTCCTGGATGTCGCCGGATTGAGAATCGCCAAGGACTTCGCCGGCGCCACGGATTTCCAGATCGTGCATAGCGAGATAGAAACCCGAGCCGAGTTCCTCCATCATTTGGATGGCTTACAAGCGCTGCTTGGCGGCCTTGGTCAGGCCCTTCATCTCCTGCACCATCAGATAGGCATAAGCCTGGTGGTGCGAACGGCCGACCCGGCCGCGCAACTGGTGCAATTGCGCCAGGCCGAATTTATCGGCACGGTTGATCAGGATGGTGTTGGCGTGGGGATTGTCGATGCCGGTTTCGATGATCGTCGTACAGAGCAACACGTTG
>JBLIZO010000049.1:0-59852 GCA_048859965.1 Fluviibacter sp. | reverse complement strand
CACCGGCACAGCCCACGCGCAAAGAAGCCGCTTCTCGCGATCCATACCGCAGCCATCCCGCGCGACATCTTGGAATCCGAACTCTTCGGCCACGAACGTGGCGCCTTCACTGGCGCGGCGACGCAGCGCCGTGGCCGCTTTGAAGAGGCGGATGGCGGCACCTTGTTTCTGGATGAAATCGGCGATATGCCGTCGGAGCTGCAGACACGCCTGTTACGGGTGCTGTCCGACGGCCACTACTATCGTGTTGGCGGCCACCAGTCGATCAAATCCAATGTGCGCGTCATTGCCGCCACGCATCAGAATCTCGAAGAGCGCGTCCGGCAGGGGCTGTTCCGCGAAGACCTTTTTCACCGGCTGAATGTGATCCGGCTGCGCTTACCACCGCTTAAGGAGCGCCGCGAAGATATTCCTGATCTGGCGACACATTTTCTGGCGCGCAGCGCCAGAGAGCTCGGCGTCGAAACCAAACAGCTCACACCTGCCGCCATGGCATATCTGACCACGCTGCCATTTCCGGGTAATGTGCGGCAACTGGAAAATCTCTGTCACTGGCTGACCGTTATGGCCCCCGGGCAGGTCGTTGATCTCAATGATTTGCCGCCGGAATTACGTCAGGAGTACGCGACCGCGTCCACGCCCGTTGCGCCGTCGCCAGTCGCTGCATCTGCATTGGTGGGGCCATCGGCGGGTAGTGCGTTGAATTGGACAGATCAGTTAGGCGCGACCGTGGATCGTCTTCTGGCATCGCCACCGCCAGGCGGTGTCGGCTCGGTGTACAGTGTCCTGATGCAGGACTTTGAACGCACCCTGATTACGCGCGCATTGAACCGTACGGGTAAGCGACGGATCGAAGCTGCGCAGTTGCTGGGTATTGGTCGTAATACAATGACGCGCAAGATCCAGGAACTGAAAATCGACGAGGATGCCTCTACCCAAGCTGATTCCCCCACTTGAAATTACCCGTTTTGATTCATGTGACTCCACTAACCGCCTGTTGTTGAGCGCCGCAGAAGCTGGTGCGTCGGCCGGGTCGGTCTATGTGGCGCGTGAGCAAACGGCCGGTCGTGGTCGACGTGGTCGCACGTGGCTGGCAGACCCCGGATGCACGCTCGTTTTCTCAATGCTGTGGGTTTTTCCAGTGGACCCGCTGAGGCTGAACGGACTGTCGCTGGCCGTTGGCGTCGCTATTATCCGGGCACTGGGGGCGCCCACGTTCGGTCCGACAAACCCGGGCTTTCGGATCGGCCTGAAATGGCCCAACGATATCCTGTTGCGAGATCCGGTAGGCACCGATGCCAAGGTGGGCGGCGTTTTGATCGAATCGGTCATGCGGCGAGGGTCGGACGGCAGGCGTGAAATAGCCGTTGTCATAGGGGTCGGACTGAATTGTTTGCCATCGCCTTCCATTGAGGCTGCTGTGACCGACCAGCGTGTGGCGGCACTGGCGGACGCCTATATGGAAGGTGCATGTCTGATGCCGGAGGTTCTGTTGCCGGAGGTATTGGCATCTTTGCAGCAGACGCTGCACGAATTTGCTATGGGGGGCTTTGCCAGCATGCGCGATGCGTGGCAGGCGGCACATCTGTGGCAGGGAGCCTTGGTGCGTATCAGCGAAGCCGGTGAACCGTTGCTCGACGGTGAGATTCGTGGCGTCGATACCGATGGGGCGCTCCGTGTTGCGACGCCGACCGGTATCGAACGGGTGATCTCGGGCGATGTTGGTCTGCGCAAGGTATAGTCGTGGCATGAATCTGTTACTTGATTGCGGCAATAGCCGATTGAAATGGGCGATTGCCTCTGACGATCCAGTGCCTGTTCGTTGTTTTCTTGAAAGGGGTGTCGTCAGTTACGACGCGATGGCGCTTTCAGCATGGGCCACGCACTTGGAAAGATTTCCGATTGCTCAGATACGGTTTTCCAGCGTGATTGCGCCCCAGCAGGAAGAAAACGTGTTTGCAGCGCTTGCGTCGCTAACGGCGAATCCTGTCCGCTTCCGGGTCAGCCTAAGGGCAGGCGCTCTCCGTAATGCCTATGCGACGCCCGATACGCTGGGTGTCGATCGTTGGGCTGCTGCGATTGGTGCCTGGGAGACGGTTCGTAAATCCTGTCTCGTCGTCAGTGCAGGGACAGCGACAACGATTGACCTCATCGAATCTTCACAGCCCGATGCCGCAGTGTATCGAGGCGGGCTGATTTTGCCGGGGCTGGCGTTGATGTTGCAGTCCCTGCATCAGCGCACAGCACGCTTGCCGCAGGCCGAAGGACGCTATTGCGCGGCACCGTGTGTTGCCGACAATACACATGACGCAATGACCAGTGGCGCTCTGGAGGCGACTTGTGGTGCCATAGAGCGCATGGGGAGGCGACTTGGCGGGGATGCGCCATGGCTGCTTACGGGCGGCAATGCCAAACAGCTGCAAGCGGTGTTAGGGCAGAAAGTTCGCGTTGTGGAAGATCTCGTTCTGCAAGGTTTGGCTACGCATGAACTGATGGGCAGCTAAGATAGTTCACATGCCACAGAAGGATCCGATGCATAAGAAGAAACTACCCCCGAAGGCGCCTGGCAATTTTCAGGCGGTGCTTGTGGAAGAGCTGTTGGCATTCTGGTCGTTTCTGCAAAGTAACTGGATTTACATTCTTCCAGCCGTGCTGCTGCTCAGCGTATTGGTCTACGTGGTACGTCCCTTGCCACCCAGAGCCCTGACGATTGCCACAGGGCAAGAGCATTCAACGGCTGACGTCGTAGCGCACCGGTATCAGGATTATTTCCGGAAATATGGCGTTGATTTGCAATTGGTGCCCTCCAAAGGCTCGGACGAAAATCTCACGTTACTGACGGATGGGAAGGTCGATGCCGTGTTCTCGCAGGGTGGGCTTCAGTTGCCGGACGAAGCGCGGCACTTTCTATCGCTGGGAGCGGTTGCCTATCAGCCTCTGTGGTTATTCCATTACCAGGCCGATAACGTAGACCCGGATCTCAACAGGTTTCTAGCGGGAAAAAAGACATCCATCAATATTCCCGGCAGTAGTACGCGGGCCATGGTGGAACCGCTTCTGAAAGCCCAGGGTGTGGATTTAAATGCGCCCAATTTTCTAACGCTCGGCACACATGATTCTGTGACGGCATTCAGGGATCACAAGATCGACGCGCTGTTTCTGGTGGGTGCAATGGCGTCGCAAAACATACAGGAAGTGGCCCAGTTTCCGGGCGTTCAGATGTACAACTTCAGTCTGGCAACGGCGTATACCAAGCGATTCCAGTACCTGGACCCGGTCGTCTTGCCGGCGGGTACATTCAATTTGCATCCGGTCGTGCCTAAACACGATGTCCAGATGATCGCGACAACGCTTGATATTCTCGTCACCGATAAAATGCATCCTGCCTTGCAGTTGCTGTTCATGGAGGCGACGGAAGATTTTGAGCGGAAGCGGGTGACCTACTTCTCACCGGGAAAATTTCCGACCTATATGGATACGAGAATACCTGAAAGCGATGTGGCGAAGCGCTATTTCAAGGAAGGCTCGCCATTCCTGTGGGGCTACGCGCCATTCTGGGTGGCCAGCCTGTTTGATGAAGTCTGGTTCTATCTTTTGGCGATTGGCGCGATCGTTATTCCACTGATCGGATTTTTGCCCAGCTATCGGAAGACGCATGCCGTGCTGAGCATCGAATCCTGCTATGATGAACTGCGCATTATAGAAAACAATCTGGCGTCGTTACGACAACAGCATCAGCCTGCGCCACCCGACATGCTGGCTCACATCGATCGGCTCAACGACAAAGTGCGTACGCTCTGGGTGCCCACCGGGAATCGTGGCGCCTATTACGATCTACGTTCAGCCATCAATATCGTACGGGAAGATATTGTTGCGGCGCTTAAAAGATCTGAGTGATGCACTCGCAGCTTGAATCAGGTTGTAGTGTCTATAAGCGGTAGGCTTGAGACATGGCCGCGCAGGGCTTTACGCGCTGCCTTGTGCTCCGGATAGATTGCCTCAACGATTGTCCAGAAGCGCGGGCTGTGGTTCATCTCTTTGAGGTGCGCGAGTTCGTGTGCGACGACGTAGTCGATCAGTGCCAGCGGTAAGTGAACGAGCCGCCAGTTCAGACGAATCTGACCACGGCTGTTGCAGCTACCCCAGCGAGTTTTTGCCTGCGTCAACGCCAGTGCCGGTACCGGGACGCCGAGCTTTCCGGCATAGAGAGCGACCCGTTCTTCAAAACAGGCCATTGCGCGTTCACGTAGCCACAGCATCAGTGCGCGGTGGTTGCGTGTTATATCCGCCGGGTCATGTGTTGTCAGGAACAGCGTGTCATTTTCCAGTGTCAACCGAGGGCTGCGCAAGGTGTGCAAACGTATACACACAGGCAAGGCAGCGCCGAGGTAGGGGAGCGGTTCTTTCCCGTGAATGGTCCAGTTACGTTGGAAGCGCTCCCTGTGCCACGCATCGAGCTTATTGAGCACCCACCCTTCGTGGCAGAGAATGAATTGTTCGATTTCGCGTACGGTCGTGCGCACCGGGCTGAGTATGCGTAGGCCACGATGATCAATGGTCAGGCTGAGGCTGCGTCGCGGCCGACGTTTGACCGTATAGGGAACGATACGATCCGCCAGCACGATGCTGCGCGCCTCTTCGTCGGACGTCGCAGCCCCCGAGTCAGCGCCGAACAGGCGGAAGTTCGCCCATCGCATCACGGATCCAGGTCTCCACACGTTGGTTTAATTCGGCATCGGTCAACCCAGCCGGGTCAATCGCCGGACCGAAGCGTACCGTCAGGGTACCGGGACGCTTGATGAAGGCGTTGCGTGGCCAGAGCTCGCCGGCATTATGTGCGACTGGAATCACCGGGGTACCGGTGCGGGTCGCCAGATGTGCACCCCCTGCCTTGAATTTGCCCATCTTGCCCGGTGCGACGCGTGTCCCTTCGGGAAAGATGATGATTGACAGGCCCTGGCGCAGACGCTGTTGTCCCTGCAGGACAATTTTTTCGAGTGCTGACTTGCCCGCAGCACGATCAATCCAGATCATGCGCAGTCCCCAGAGGGCCCAGCCGAAAAACGGCATGTAAAGCAGTTCCCGTTTCAGCACGAACACAGCGGGGGGCGTCCAGATCTGGAGCGCGATGGTTTCCCAGGCCGATTGGTGCTTGGCCAGATAAATGGCAGGTTGCGTGGAAATGTTTTCGCGGCCTTGTATCACGTAGCGGATATCAAGAACGATGTGGCACATACCCATGAAACCGTAGCGCCACATCTGGCAGACGGCGTAGCAGCACCGGAAGCGTGTCTGCTCCGGGAGGACATAGGTGCATAGGACGAGAGTGCCGCAGAGAACTGTCCAAGCCGTGAGCAACAGACTAAAGAGCGTGGAGCGCAGCGCCGTCATGAACTATTTGCCACCCGTTTTGCCTAGTAAAGCGTCGACGGCGGCGGCGAGGTTGTCGTAAATTGTGGTGCCGACAGGCAGGTTACCTTCGGCTTCGGTTTTCGTGCCTTTGCCAGTACGAACCAGCATCGGTGCGCAGCCAACTGCACTGCCGGCTTGCAGATCGCGCAGAGAGTCACCGATCGTTGGCACACCTTTCAGGTCCATATTGTAGACTTGGGCGATGCGCTCGAACATGCCGGGCTTGGGTTTGCGGCAATCGCATTTTTCGTCGGCCGTATGCGGACAATAAAAGATAGCGTCGATACGACCGCCTGCCGCCGCCAGATGCTTGTGCATCTTTTCGTGCATGGCGTTGAGTGTGTCCATGTCAAACAGCCCGCGGCCGATGCCAGACTGATTCGTTGCAACGATGACCCGGTAGCCCGCTTGGTTCAGTCGGGCGATCGATTCAAGGCTGCCCTCGATGGGCTTCCATTCGGCGGGCGACTTGATGTACAGCGCCGAATCCATGTTGATAACGCCGTCGCGGTCGAGGATGATGGTTTTCATGACGATCCGGCTCCAGGGTAATCACACGGCCAGACGTGCGATGTCCGCCACGGCATTCATCTGGTCTGACAGAGTCTTCAGCAGCGCCAGACGATTCTGGCGAACCTTCGGGTCTTCCGCCATGACCATCACGCTTTCAAAGAAGGCGTCCACGCTGGCGCGTACTTCGGCAAGCGCCATCAGTGCATCGGTATAGGCCTCGCTACGGACGGCATCGCTGACGGTGGGTGCCAAGGCGGTGACTTTGTCGAAAAGCGCCTTCTCGGCGTTTTCTGTCATCAGGCTGCCGACGGGCGAGCCCAGCGCGGCAAGGTCATCCACCTTTTTGAGCAGATTGCCGATCCGTTTGTTGGCGGCAGCCAGTGCCAGTGCATCCGGCTGCGTCGAGAATTCGCGCACAGCAGCCAGACGGGCCGGGACACGGTCAATGCGCGCGGGATGGATGCCGAGCACGGCTTCCACGACATCCTGCGGCTCACCCTGATCCTTGAGCAGGTTACGCAGACGGTCGGTGATGAAAGCGAGCAACGCCGGTTCGAAACCCGTTTGCAGTGTGCCGGCCGGGAACGTCGCGCTTGACCATTGAATCAGCTGCGGTAGTTCCAGCGGTAGCTGGCGCTCCATCAGAAGACGTAGTACGCCAAGCGCGGCACGGCGTAGACCGAAGGGGTCACGGTCACCGGTCGGTTTTTCGCCGATGCCAAAGAAAGCCACCAGGGTATCCAACTTGTCGGCCAGCGCCACAGCGCAGCCCACATTCCCCGACGGCAACTCATCGCCGGCAAAACGCGGACGATAGTGGTCGGCGATGGCCTCAGCCACGTCGGCGGCTTCGCCGTCATGCTGGGCGTAGTAACGACCCATGATGCCCTGCAGTTCCGGGAACTCGCCGACCATGTCGGTGACGAGATCGGCCTTGGCCAGTTCGGCCGCGCGGGCGACGTGCGTGGTGTCAGCACCAATGGCGTGACCGATTTGCGTCGCCAGGTTCTGTACACGCAGCAGACGGTCCAGTTGGGTGCCCAGTTTGTTGTGGTAGACCACGTTGCCCAGCTTGGCGATACGTGAGGCCAGTGGCTCCTTGCGGTCCTGTGTGAAGAAGAAGCGGGCGTCCGACAGACGTGGGCGTACCACGCGCTGGTTACCGCCGATGATGTGCTTCGGGTCGGCGACCTGCATATTCGAGACAATCAGGAATTGGTTGCGTAGTTTGCCGTTGGTGTCCAGCAGCGGGAAATATTTCTGGTTCTGCTGCATGGTCAGAATCAGGCACTCCTGCGGTACTTCGAGAAATTCGGGTTCGAATTCGCCGACGTAGATCACCGGCCATTCGACCAGTGCTGTTACTTCGTCGAGCAGGCCTTCGGCTTGGTTGATCTGGGCGCCCAGCGACTGGGCCTTGGCCGCCAGGTGGGCGCCAATGGTGCCGCGACGCTCCGAGTAATCGGCTACGACCTTGCCTTCGTCGCGCAGCGTGCTTGCATAAGCCTCGGCGTTCGGGATGGTAATCAGCCCGTGCGACAGGAAGCGGTGGCCCAGCGTTTGCTGGCGTGACTGCAGGCCAAGCACTTCGCCCGGCACCAGCCGTTCGCCGTGCAATTGAATCAGACCGTGCACCGGACGTACGAACTGTACATCCGAATCGCCCCAGCGCATGACCTTCGGGATTGGTAGTTTCTTCAACGCGTCGGCGACAACGCCGCTCAGCACGTCATCAAGCTTCGCGCCCGCGACCTGCATCGTGTAGAAGAAGGTTTCCGATTTGCCGTCCATGCGCTTCATGAACTTCGGTAGTTCGCTGGCGGCGATGCCTTTGGCTTCCAGTTTCTTGAGCAGTGCGGGCGACGGGTTCCCGTCGGGGCCGAGCGCCACGCTCACCGGCATCAGCTTTTCTTCG
Organism: Fluviibacter sp.; assembly: GCA_048859965.1. Classification (GTDB taxonomy): domain Bacteria; phylum Pseudomonadota; class Gammaproteobacteria; order Burkholderiales; family Rhodocyclaceae; genus Fluviibacter. The sequence continues at coordinate 52,012 of JBLIZO010000049.1, read as the reverse complement.
ACTTCCTGATCTGGCGCCACCGAAATGACGTGTGGAATCAGCACCGCCAGACGGCGCGGCGTTGCATACCATTGGTAGGCCACGTTATCGGCGACCAGCTTCTTCTGCACCAGACCGGAAAATACGCCGGCGGAGAATACTTCGCCGAAGCGGGCCAAGGCCTTTGGCGGTAGCTCTTCAGTCAGCAGCTCAACGAGCAGCGAGGCAGTGTTGATCTGGCTCATTTATGCGACCTCCTTCTCGGCAGCGGCATCGCACATCGGGAAGCCCAGTGTTTCTCGGCTGTCGTAGTAGGCCTGTGCTACCTGGCGGGCCAGAGCGCGCACACGACCGATATAGGCAGCGCGTTCAGTCACCGAAATGGCGCCGCGGGCATCCAGCATGTTGAAATTGTGTGAACACTTCATCACCTGCTCGAACGCCGGCAGTGGCAGACCAATCTCCATCAGCCGCTTGGCTTCGGCTTCGTGATCCGAAAAGTGGCGGAACAGCATCTCTACCTGGGCGTGTTCAAAGTTATAGGTCGATTGCTCCACTTCATTCTGATGGAAGACATCGCCATATGTAACGACCTTGTCGCCATTCTTTGCCCAGACGAGGTCGTATACGTTTTCTACGCCTTGCAGATACATGGCCAGGCGTTCCAGGCCGTAAGTGATTTCACCCAGCACCGGTTTGCAGGTCAGCGAGCCGACTTCCTGGAAGTAGGTGAACTGCGTCACTTCCATGCCGTCCAGCCAGACTTCCCAGCCCAGACCCCAGGCGCCCAGCGTTGGTGATTCCCAGTCATCCTCGACAAAACGGATGTCATGTTCTTCGGTGTTGATGCCCAGTGCGCGCAGCGAATCGATGTACAGATCCATGATATTGGCGGGTGAGGGCTTGAGCACGACCTGGTATTGGTAATAGTGCTGCAGACGGTTCGGGTTCTCGCCATAACGACCGTCTTTCGGGCGGCGCGATGGTTGCACGTAGGCGGCGTTCCAGGGTTCCGGGCCAATCGCGCGGAGGAAGGTCGCGGTATGAAAGGTGCCGGCACCGACTTCAATGTCGTAAGGCTGCAGCAGTACGCAGCCGTGGCGGTTCCAGAATTCCTGCAGACGCAGAATGACGTCCTGAAAGGTCAGCATGTTGTTATCCGAAGCATGAGTGGGCGTACTAATTGCACCCGGTTTAAACCAGAACCCCTGATTTTACGGGTTTTTTGCGCAGAGAGCAGCAGAATCGCCGGTTTCGGTTGGGGTTCAGAGTGGCCGACGGCCACGGGTCAGCAGCCCTGTGATAAGGAGTGCCACCCCAAGACCGATGATGGGCCAGTTGTGCCAGCGCTGAAACGGTGTCGTACCCTGCATGCCTTGTACGCTACCCACCAGCGCGTTGCGGGTGAAGGCTGCCAGTACGGCCTGCCGTTCACCGCGCGGGCCGATGATGGCGGTCATGCCGGTGTTGGTTGCGCGCAGCATGGGGCGGCCGTTTTCCAGCGCACGGATCTGGGCGATCTGCAGGTGTTGAGGTTGTGCCAGCGAGTCGCCAAACCAGGCGGTGTTCGAGAGATTCACCATCATTGTGGCGTCATCGGCGCGCTGTGCAATCTCGGCCCCGAAAATGTCTTCGTAACAGATGTTGACAGCGACCCTTTGATGGCTGAGCTGCATCAATGGTTGATCGACTGCGCCGCGGATGAAATCCGGCAGAGGCATCTGGATCAGTTTCAGAAACCAGGCAAAGCCCGGTGGCGTCGTTTCACCGAAAGGCACCAGGTGCGATTTGCTGTAATGCTGTAGTGAATCGATACCCATCGATACGGCACTATTGGCGTACCAACTGCGACCAGCGGCATTTTCGCCGGTGGGTACGCCCATCAGGATGTTACCGCGTTGTTCCTGACCGATGCGCTGCAGGTCCTGTAGAAACTCGGTTGGCGCCTCCGATAGCAATGATGGAATGGCGGTTTCCGGCAGTACGATCAGCGTTGCTGGGTTGTTGCGCGCCAGTTGGAAATAGGTGAGCAGCGTCTGGATGTACTGCTCAGGCTGCCACTTCATGGATTGCGGCACGTTGCCCTGAAGCAGCGAAACTTTAATCGGTGAGCCTTCCGGCCTGGTCCAGCTGATTTGGCCCAACCCGACGCCGCCCAGTATCAGTATGGCGATTATGACCGTCGCAGGCGTCAGGGTCGCTGACCAGCGCCACCCCAGATTGCGGATATGGATCCAGAGTTCGCCCGTCAGGCCGGCCAGCCAGGTCGCGATGAAGCTGAGCCCGTAAACGCCCAGGATGGGCGCATACCCCGCCAATGGGCTTGGCGGCGCTTGCGCGTAGCCCAGACTAAGCCACGGAAAGCCTGTAAACAGCCAGCCGCGCAGCACTTCACAGAGGGTCCAGCTTGCGGCGAACAACAGTGGGCTGAGCAGGCGCGGTACCTGGCGCGTGACATCGTGCGTGTGCTGTTCGCCGGCCGAGCGTACATGCATGAGTCGGAAGGTGCCGCTTGCCAGCATGGGGAAGAGCGCCAGATAGGCCGCGAACAGAAAGGTCGCGAGCAACGCCAGTGCCGCCGGCATGCCACCGATATCGTGCATGCTGACATATACCCAAGACACGCCGCCCAGAAACTGTCCGAGGCCGAACATGAGACCGATGCCAAGAGCCCGGCGTAATGCCCCCTGTTGACGGAGCAGCAAATACAGACCTGTCCAGCAAAAGATGCCCAATGGCCAAAGCGAGAAGGGCGCAAAAGCGCCCACGCCGAGCAGGCCCCAACCCAGAGCCTGAGCCAAGGGTGACATCCGTCGGAAATCGGGCTTCCAGCGCATCAGTTGGCGACGCCTCCTGTGCCGACGTTGCTGCTCTCGGGGTGCCGGCGCAGATCCTCCACCATTAGCGTATATAGACGGCGGTTATCGGCCCGCACGACGCGAAACAGCAGGCCGTTGAGCTCCACGCTTTCATTTCGGCGCGGTACGCGACCCAGATAGTTCACGATCTGTCCCCCCACCGTTTGAGCCGTGTGGTCGTCGAAATCACAATCGAAGGCGTCGTTGAACAAATCGACCGGCATTTGCGCCTTCACGCGATAGCGACCGCTGGCGTCACGTTGGATGTCGGTGTCAAGCTGCGCCTGATCGTGCTCATCTTCGATTTCACCAACGATCTCTTCGAGCACATCTTCAATCGTGACCAGCCCGGCCAGGGTGCCGAATTCATCGATGACCAGTGCCATGTGTGTGTGACTAATGCGAAATTCGCGCAGCAGCACATTCAGCGGTTTCGATTCCGGTATAAACATTGCCGGGCGCAGCCAGTCTTCCAGGCGGAAGTTGCTGTTGCCGATAGAACGCAGCAGATCCTTAGCCAGTACGATGCCGCGCACGTCGTCGCCATCGTCCATCACCGGCAGACGCGAATGCCCCGAGTCGATCACCTTGCGGATGGTCTGGGCCAGGGGTTGGTTGGCCAATAGGGTTTGCATCTGCTGGCGCGGCACCATGATGTCGCGCACGGTCATTTCCGCTACCGTAATCGCGCCCTCAATGATCGCCAGCGCTTCGGCATCAACCAGGTTGCGCTCGTGTGCACCATGCAGCAATTGCAGCAGCTCGCTGCGATCATCCGGTTCGCGCAGCAATAGCGCGGAAAACCGGTCGATCAATTGATTCAGTTTGGTGCCCGGTGTGGCTCGGGCGGGCGTAGGGGAGGGGTCCATTCAGCGCTTATGCGTAGGGGTTGGCAAAGCCCAGATCGGCCAAAATGTTGGTTTCCAGCGACTCCATCTCTTTGGCATCGCGGTCGTTGAGGTGGTCGTAACCTATCAGGTGCAGCATGCCGTGCACGACCAGATGCGCCATATGCGCCGTCACGCTTTTACCTTGTTCCTGGGCTTCCCGGTAAATCACGCTGGGGCAGAACACGATGTCGCCCATCAGTGGTTCGTCTTCATACGGAAACGACAGCACATTGGTCGGCTTGTTTTTGCTGCGGTAGGTGTCGTTCAAGTGCTGACTTTCGTCGTCGTCAACGAAGCGCATCGTGATCGTGGCGGCATCGCTATACACGGCCTTCGCCCATTTGCGCAGCAGCTTTCGATCCGGAATCTGATTGCGCAGTTCATCGGCGCAGACCAGTTGTACCGTCAGATCGAGGCGCTTGGCGCGCTTGGGTTCGTTGGGATTCATTCCGCTAGCTTACCGGTTATTTATGAATTATGCGGCGTTTGCGCCTGGTGCGCTTCATAAGCGGCCACGATGCGGGCTACCAGCGGGTGACGTACGACGTCTTCCTTGCCGAAATACGTAACGCCGATGCCGCGTACATCGCGCAGAATGCGCGTCGCCTCGACAAGACCGCTCTTCTGGCCTCGCGGCAGATCTACCTGCGACGGGTCGCCCGTAATCACGGCCTTGGCGCCGATGCCGATGCGTGTCAGAAACATTTTCATCTGCTCCGGCGAGGTATTCTGCGCTTCGTCCAGAATAATGAAGGCATTATTCAGCGTGCGTCCGCGCATGAAGGCGAGCGGCGCCACCTCCAGTACACCTTTCTCGAACAGCTTGGTGACTTTTTCAAAACCCATCAGGTCGTACAGCGCATCATAGAGCGGGCGCAGATAGGGGTCTACCTTCTGCGATAAATCGCCGGGTAGAAACCCCAGGCGTTCACCGGCTTCGACCGCCGGGCGTGTGAGAATAATGCGCTGCACATGTTCGCGCTCGAAGGCGTCTACCGCACAAGCTACCGCTAGAAACGTCTTGCCAGTACCGGCTGGGCCAATGCCAAACGTAATATCGTGCGCCTGAATGTTTTTGAGGTATTCCACCTGCCGCGGTGTGCGGCCATGCAGATCGGCGCGTTTGGTCAGCAGCACCGGGCAGTCGCCTACCCCGAGGTCAGCATCGTCGCGAGCCGGCCCCGGCTTTGCCATATGCTTTGGGTCCTGGCGCAGTTCGATCAGACCGAGCTGGATATCGTCTACGCTGAGCGGCGCTCTGTTGCTACCGGCTAATTCGTAGAAAAAGCGTAGTGCCCTGGCGGCGCGTTCGCGGGATATGCCCGTGCCCTGAATCTTGAAGTGCGCACTGCGGCGTGCCAGCGTGACATCGAAACATTGCTCAATCTGGTGCAGGTTTTCATCCAGTGGGCCGCACAGGCTCGCCAGTTGGTGGTTATCTACCGGATCCAGCGAAAACTCCAGCGTGCGTGTACTCATAGGGGCGTTCCTTGGCGCGTTAGTCTTTGACGACGATTTCGCCGCGCAGGGAGTGCGGCAGCGACCCCACGATATGTACGTCCACAAACTGGTGAATCAAGCGGGGGTTCCCCACAAAATTCACGATCCGGTTGTTGTCGGTACGACCAGCGAGCTCGTTGGCGTCTTTTCGGGACAGGCTTTCCACCAGTACGCGCTGTACCGTGCCTACCATGCGCTGGCTGATCGCCTGGGCCTGTTCTTCGATACGCGCCTGCAGACGCATCAGGCGTTCAATCTTCAGTTCGTGCGGCGTATCGTCACAGAGTTCGGCGGCCGGTGTGCCCGGACGGCTGCTGTAGACGAAGCTGAACGAGTTATCAAAACCGATCTCGTCGATCAGCTTCATGGTCTTCTCAAAGTCCTCGGCTGTCTCACCGGGAAAGCCGACGATGAAATCCGATGACAGCGACAGATCCGGCCGTGCTGCGCGCAACTTGCGGATCACCGACTTGTATTCGAGCGCCGTATAGCCGCGCTTCATGGCCATCAGCGTGCGATCCGAGCCCGCCTGCACTGGCAGATGCAGGTGCGACACCAGCTTCGGCACACGGGCGTACATATCAATCAGCTTCTGCGTCATCTCGCGCGGGTGCGAGGTTGTATAACGGATACGCTCGATCTCCGGCATCTCGGCAATGGTTTCGATCAAATCGGCCAGGTCGGCAACCATGCCGTCCTCACCCATCTCGCCGCGATAGGCGTTCACATTCTGGCCCAGCAGCGTCACTTCTTTGACGCCCTGTGCCGCCAATTCGGCGACCTCCACCAGAATATCGGCAAACGGGCGGGATACTTCCTCGCCGCGGGTATAAGGCACGATACAGAAGCTGCAGTACTTGGAGCAACCCTCCATGATCGACACAAACGCGCTGGCGCCTTCGGTGCGGGCGGGCGGCATGGCGTCGAACTTTTCGATCTCCGGGAAGGAAATATCCACCGCTGCCTTACCCGTGTTACGGCGCTCGGCAATCAGGCTGGGCAGACGGTGCAGCGTCTGTGGGCCGAATACCACGTCCACATAAGGTGCGCGCTTCACGATTTCGCCGCCCTCCTGCGAGGCCACGCAACCACCCACGCCGATCACCAGATTCGGGTTCAGCGCTTTCAGCGGGCGTACACGACCCAGGTCATGGAACACCTTCTCCTGCGCTTTTTCACGCACCGAGCAGGTGTTGAACAGAATCACATCGGCATCTTCGGGGCGGTCGGTCTTGATCATGCCCTCGCTGTCGGAGAGCACGTCCAGCATCTTGTCCGAGTCGTACTCGTTCATCTGACAGCCAAAGGTCTTGATAAACACCTTCTTGGGGCGTGCCGAGCCTGCGTTGTCGTTGTTCTGGGGCGAATTCGGGTTGGGGGGAGCTTGAGTCATGCGCGGAATATGGGCGTAAAACGGTAAAAAACAAGGGAAATTATACACTTGGCCCCGTATGGACGGGGTTTTGGCTTGACGAAGCCTGGGTGCGCTATTAAAATCTTGCCCCTTGTGGTGATGTAGCTCAGTTGGTTAGAGCGATGGATTCATAACCCATAGGTCGGCAGTTCAATTCTGCCCATCACCACCAGTATTCAGCGGCCTCCCTTGTGGAGGCCGTTTCTGTTTCAGCGTTGATATGGGTGAAGTTCCATTGGAGCAAATGCCAAGGCTGTACTTGCGAGCTCAGCCAGAAGAAAGTTGCCAAGTTAGTTGCTCACAATGCACGTTGTTGATGGTTGCCCGAGGGTATTTTTTTCGAACGTACGGCATAAAATCCAGCGCAATTTTTGCGGTCCCATCGAAGAGGGAAGGTTGTATTTTCATCAACATGCTACTTGCCAGAATTTTCCGGCGAACTGTATCAATGAGCTGTTCAAGATGGTTAGCCAGGAGCTGTAGGCTCCAGTTGAAACGTTGTAGCAGGATGATGTACGCGGCAGTTTGCGAATAACTCTGCTCAACGAGGCTTAAAGGGTCAAACTGGCGTTCTTCGTGCAGCATCTGGATTAATGGATCGGACTCTTCGGGTGCCGCAAGAAAGCGCTCAAGGACGTTCATTAAAGCTCCCGGGTCGTCGCTATCCCAGTCTTTATCCAGTTTGAAGGCGTAGCGGATGCTTTTGTCTGCAAATTTAACGACTTTGTTGTACAGCCAACCAAGAATCTCGTCCTGATCGATTTTTGAATACAGGTCTGGGGTGATTCCTCGCTTCTCATGAATTTCTGTGACGATTAACCAGGCCTCGTTGCAGATATCTCCAAAAGTTTGTTCACCGCGAGTCTGGTTGGCGATCCGTCGAAGATCGGATGCTCGAGAGCGGGTGAAGTCAGTAAAAGGATCGGAGATTTGAGTCATGTGGCTTTTTGGATGGCTCCTTAATGCTTCGATTGGTTTGTGGCCTGATGCAATTTAGGCTTTGAATCAACGTTTCGGACTTAACCGCGTGGTTGACTTGGTGTAAGCCTCAACAAAACAGCGTTCCAAAAGCCGGGTGTCACCCAATTCGTAGAATGCCAGCATGGAAACCAAGTAGTCTTGTTTGCCGAAGTCTACGAAGGAGATAGGCGGGAGCTTTGCTTTGATTAAGGGAACGTTGCAGATGGCTCGTGCACTACGCTTATTGCCATCTTTGAAGGGCTGCAGATACGCAATGCGGGACAAGAGGTAAAAGCATGCTTGGATAGGGTGATCAATCGCATCCGCAGTCTTGAGAACCTTGTCGAGCATCTGCTGAAGATAGCCGGTTCCTGGCCTAAATGGCGGCAAGTAAGTGCTTAGACGTATATCGACATCACTGTGTTCTCGTACGACGCCTCGATCAGCCTTCGCGAGAAAGTGCGGCGCATCCTCTAATTCAGGGATGTCGTGGTCACTGGTGAGCAGATCTTGTACTTTGTATATGGAATCGAGTTCCATATGATCGTAAAGGTACTCGAAAGCCACTTTATGGTTGAGAACCAGAAAAGCGTCTCGCAGAGGTTTGTCAGCGGCTTTTTCTCCATACTCAATGAGCGCCTGTGTGTCCAGAAGTGAGTAGGTGCCGCCTTCGAGTGCCGATGATGCACACGAGAAGTCAATCAGAAATTTACTGAGCTCTCGCTTGTCTAGTATGTACTGGGGAAGGCCTGAGAATTTCTGTTCTGTTTCAGTGCTCAGCGCAGGTAGAGGCGCCAACCTAGCTTCGTCGTAAGGGGCTTGTGTCCGCTCCGTGTGTGGTTTGGCAAAGTAGGCTCGTAATGAAGAGAGCGAGTCGGCGCTGTGATAGCGCGTTGCTGGCCCCTTGCCGGTAACGATCAGCTGCTTTGTGCCGATCAGTTCTCTAAGGCGGCGGTTGAGCGAGGTACGCGGTGCTTTGAATTCGCGCTCAATCTCACCCGCCGACACCCCTTGGGGAAAGCCGGATACAAATTCGAGTAGAGACTGGTTGGTTAGATTATCCATATGATTTCTAATGGATTATTGGTGATCTACCCAAAAATGGCAAGATTTCTGGTTAGATTAAGTGTCAGCACGTTTAGATGCCAAGAGCAGATTCAGAGGAAAGTAATCCAAGACCCTGTCTATGGAGTTTTGTGCTGATTAGCGCCTGCCTTTTAATCAAAGCTCAGCACGCAATGGGTGACTTTAATCTCTCTGAATGTCGAGGGTTGGATCAGGAACATGCTTTCCTGAGACTTTTGGCCAGATCGGAGCAAGGCACGAGCCTTATCTTGGCGAACCTTCTTGGCTGCCATCAAGCTCGTCTTTTGTGTAAGAGATCGATTGGCTTCCTTCATGTCGTTAATGTTGGGCCAACCGGCAACGGAAATCAAGTGATTAATGGCTCTTTGGGCGTGAAGGCTTGGGGTGATGCTAAAGGCAGTGATGCTGACGTCAAACCTAGCCCAAAAGTAGTGTTGAGAACGTTGACCTTTCGTGGCAAAAACGCAACACTGAACTGACTGATTTTTGGGCGAAAAAAGGCCGAAAATTCTGCAGTTAAGAACCGAAGTGCAGTGCAACAAATATGGGTAGTTTTTATCGCCTAAAACAAATAATTTGCATTTATAGTCTATGGGTTATATATTCGGTTTATCGGCTTTGGAAGATAAACAGATATGGACTACCCAATCAATTTCGCAGAGCAACTGGCGCAGCATCTTAAGGCTTTTAGAAAGTCTCGTGGCCTGACTCAGGCGCAGCTGGCGATGCATTTGGGTGTAACGCAGTCGCGTGTTGCGGATATTGAGAGGAATCCGGGCAAAGTCAGTCTAGAGAGCCTTCTGAAGGTTTTGGCTGCATTGGATGCTCGCATGGTGTTGAGGAGTGAAGCGGCAGAAACCGTACCTGTACCAACTGGCAAGAGGCCGAAGACGCTGGCTGAACTCAAGGCGGAGCAAGATCGTTCGACTCTGAGTAATGAGGATTGGTGATGCGTTCACTCAATGTCTGGATGAATGGGGTACTTGTGGGCATCTGGTCCTACGGGCGGGGCGATTCGCACCGTTTCGCTTACGATGCCGATTGGCTGAAATCGCCAGCCTGTCGCTCATTGTCACTGTCTCTCCCGCTTAGCGCCTCAGCAGAAATTCGTGGTGCAGTGGTTGCACACTATTTTGATAACTTGCTGCCCGATAGCGAGCGGATACGTAAGCGCTTGAAGGCGCGTTATGGCACGAGGTCTGACCGTGCATTTGATCTGTTGGAAGCAATCGGCCGGGACTGTGTCGGCGCCGTGCAATTGCTTCCGATAGGATCGGAGCCAGGGGGGTTTGATCGTGTGAGCTATGAAGCGCTGGATGAAGCGGGTGTGGTGGCACAGTTGCGGATGGTGCCAACACTGCCCGGTTATGTAACGGATACTCATCCCGATTTCAGGATATCCATCGCAGGTGCGCAAGAAAAGACAGCATTGTTGAAAGTGGGTAAGCAGTGGTGCATTCCAACTGGGGCAACGCCCACATCCCATATATTTAAGCTGCCACTGGGCTTGGTGGGGGGCTATCAGTTTGATCTGCGGCATTCAGTAGAGAACGAATGGTTGTGCCTGAAGTTTCTTGCTGCGTTGGGGTTGCCGGTAGCATCGGCAGAGATTGGTCAATTTGATGATCAGAAGGCGTTGATCGTAGAACGGTTTGATAGACGTTGGGTGCCAGCACGCCCTGGTAAGCCGCGTTGGCTGGCGCGATTGCCGCAGGAAGATTTCTGTCAGGTGCTGGGCATTGCTCCAGATAATAAGTATGAATCGGCAGGCGGGCCGGGCATTCGTGCCGCATTACAGATACTGCAGGGGAGTCAGACAGCGGATCTGGATAGAACCATTTTTGTGATGGCGCAGTTTGCATTCTGGTTGCTAGCAGCCATTGATGGTCATGCCAAGAATTTTTCCGTCAGGCTGCATGCTCAAGACCAATACGAGATGACACCGATTTACGATGTGCTGTCGGCGTGGCCAATTATCGGCAGTGGGCCCAATCACTTGCCGATGCAAGACGCGAAAATGGCAATGGCGTTACGTGGTAAGAACACACACTACCGTGTATCTGAAATACATACGCGCCACTGGAAGCAGCTGGCCAAGGATTGTGGTGTGCCTAGTGTCTGGGAGTTGATGCTAGAAATGGCGGGTAGCGTTGATGATGCCATTGCGAGTGTCATGATCCAGCTGCCGAAAGAATATCCAGTTACGTTGGCTGAGACGATTTTTGATGGGGTGCGTAAGCAGGCGGCCCGGTTTCTAAAAGCGGCCTCATGAATTTTGAATGGTCTTTGGCAGTGCCCAGATCTGAATACCGCTTTTAGGTACGATCATACCGAAAAGGGGTAATGAGAACATTGATTTTTCAGTTCAATTCTGCAGATTCACCGGGCGATCATTTGAACAGCAATTCGTCTTGTGGCTTACTGCGCGGTTTTGGTTAGATCCGAGCCGCAATGCCGACACTTGATGGCTTCAGCCTTGATGTACTCGGCGCAGTAGGGGCACTTCTTTTCAACGGGGCGAGCCCAGGTCGTGTGCTGGTCGCCGAAGCAGGCCCAGATCAGCAGTAACAGCCAACCCAGCATCGTCCAACCAATCAGTACGTTCAGAATCAGAATCAGAAAGACACTGTTGTGGTGGCGGTTGCCGGCAACGATGGTCGGCATGAAATAGAGTGCCACACCCAGAATCATCAGCAGCCACATGGTGATCATGGGGAAGCCAAAGTTCATGGTGCTGACGATCATTTCGTTCATGGTGAAGACCTCTGATAATGTTGGTTTCAGGCGCTGGGGATAAAGTCGTCGTCGCCCTGGTGTTTGCGCTCGAACTTGATGAAGCTGTAATAACCGCATTTTTTGCCGTTAGGAAAATCCCGGCAGACCGACGGACGCGCTTCGTAAATGGTGCAGCGACGGTGTTCCGGATCCAGAAACTGGCACGTCGATTTATAGATGTCGTCTGGTCGGTGGCGGAGGATGCGTTCCTTCACGTGATCGTCCGGGTGGCCTTCGGTGAATTCGTAATCACGCGTGAAGGCGACTTTGGCAGCGTCAACGCTGAGATTGAAGTGCTTCGCCAAGCGGGCAATGTCGCGTTTCGTTACGACGATTCGTGGGTAGCTGCAGCAGTAACCGGGGCATTCGCTACAGTCGTAGTTTACTTTTGCTTTTGTCATGATCACATTCTATGTGTGTCACACGGGCTTGTCGATTGCCGAAGACATAGGCCGGTGTTTTGTAATAAAGTCTTAATATAGTCTACGGGGTGCTGACGGTATGCTGTGGCATCCTGAGATCCTGGGTGCCGGTATCGCCGATGCCAGGCGAAGCCGTATTGCGGAGTTGATGCTGATGACCAAAAAGAAAATCGAAACGAAACCAAAATCCAAAGTTCGTGAAGCCGAATCGGTCGCTGAGTTATATCGTCGCCTGGAGCGCGACATGCTCGACAGCTTTGATGAAGAGTTGGAGATGGAACTCGACGATCTGCGTTTCGATGACGAGGTCGGTAAGAAGCGGAAGGGTAAAAACAAGGCGTTGCTGCAGCGTCGGGAATATTTCAAGGAGTTGCTGCGTTTACAGGGCGAACTCGTCAAGTTGCAGGATTGGGTGGCGCATACAGGCTATCGCATGATTATTCTTTTTGAAGGTCGTGATGCAGCGGGCAAGGGGGGCGTCATCAAGCGCATTACGCAACGTTTGAATCCGCGCGTGGTGCGTACGGTGGCGTTGCCGGCGCCCAGTGACCGTGAGAAGACCCAGTGGTATTTTCAGCGTTATGTACCGCATTTTCCGGCTGCCGGTGAGATCGTGTTGTTCGACCGCAGTTGGTACAACCGCGCGGGTGTCGAGCATGTGATGGGATTTTGTAGTGACGACGAGTACAAAGAGTTTTTCCGATCTACGCCGGAGTTCGAGCGCATGCTGGTGCGCTCGGGGATCAAGCTCGTCAAATACTGGTTCTCGATTAACGATGACGAGCAGCATGCCCGGTTCCTGAGCCGGATCAATGACCCACTCAAACAGTGGAAGCTGAGCCCAATGGATCTGCAGTCCCGTGTGCGCTGGGAAGACTACACCCACGCCAAGGAAAAGATGCTGAACAAGACCAATATTCCGGAAGCGCCGTGGTGGGTGGTGCCCGGTAACGACAAGAAGGCAGCACGTTTGAACTGTATCCGTCATTTGCTGTCGCAGGTGCCGTACGAAGAAATTATGCATCCGGAGGTCGTTTTGCCTGAGCGCCAGCACAATCCAGATTACGTGCGTCATCCGGTGCCGGACGATATGATTATTCCTAACCATTACTCTTGGGAAGATTGATTCGTCGCGCGCTGCGTTGCTGCGTAGCATCTGTCATGATCAGGACCTTGCGCCGTATTTTCTCGCTGCTTTTTCTGGCGGCGCTATGGGGCATTGCCGTGACAGCCTCAGCCACGGTCAATATTGTTGGCACGCCAATGGCCTCGGCAACGATACGCGATTGGGGCAACGCTTTTTCGGCGACGACCGGAATTCGTGTGTTCTATGTAGAGGGATTGGAAGAGGTATCGACAACCGAATTGTTCGTGGGCATCTACGATATGGCGGTGGTGGAATACCCGCTCAGCGAATACCGCTTGCGCCGTAATGGCTTGGTGCAGTTTCCATTGCTGGCCACGGGTGTTGCTGTCGTAGTGAATTTACCGGGCATTCCCTCGGGTGCGTTACGACTCAATGCGTCCGTTCTGGCGGCGATTTACATGGGCGAGGTAACGTATTGGGATGATGCGCGGATTGCCGCGTTGAACCCGGGGCTGGCATTGCCGCATCTCGTGGTTGCACCTGTGACGCAATCCGATGGATCGGCCGTGACACTGAATTTTACGCGCTACCTTGCGGCGGGGTCAGCGTCCTGGCGTGACCAGATTGGCCTGGGATCGGGGTTGATCTGGCCATTAGGCACGGGCGAGAAGGATGCCATGGCCGCTATGAAGAAATTACAATCGACCGAGGGTGCGATCGGCTTTCAGCCCTGGGGTAACGTATTACGCTTCGATTTGCCAACCGTGCAGCTGCAGAACGTACAAGGCGCTTTCGTAAAGCCGGGCGACGATAGCTTTAACCGGGCCTTTAGCGCATATCTCGGGCAGGTGCGCGGTGACTTCTCGGCGGCCGTTAATATGAAGGGTGCGGGTGCTTGGCCGATTATGGCGGTGATACACGGGCAGATGAAGCTGGTTCCGGAGGATGTGCCGGATGCCCTGGAGACGGTGCAAATGCTCCGACAGGCCTTGCAGACCAAATTGCCGCCGGCCACTGGATTTATTTCGGTGGGTTATGACGATATCGCGGGCACGCTGAATCAGATGCAGCCCACCAAGCAATTCGGGCCGCCATCCCGCAGGAAAAACGGTTCGTGAAACACTCGATATTGATTGCCGTGCTGGTTTTGCTGACAACCACGGTAGTGGCGGGCGGTCGCGTACCGACGACCTACAACCAACGCTATCAGGCGTTGTTCGCCGAGCAGGAAATGTTCCGCAAACGGCCGGAATTGCTGGGCTGCGTATTGGCAGCCCGCGATACCGTACAGACGGATGCGTCGGCGGTGTTCAATAAGCTGCGCTTCACCTCCAAGTCCGTGCAGGGCGGATATGTCGTCGAGGGCGTCGTGCAGGATAAAAACTTCAGGACGGTGCGGATCCATGGTGAAGGCCGCGTACGGGCGTACAGTTTTCTGGAGAACTGGGAAGAGGCTGAAATCACCTGCCGCTTTATTGCCGGCGTTGATCCGGTTATCCGGATCTGGATTGCCGAGTAACGGCGTATCGCTGGCGGGTGGCGTCGATCTTAGAGTTCGATGTGTGCACGCAGACCGAAGAAGCTGACCGGGCCGCGGTCGGCGTTATAGGCTGGATTTGCGATGTACTGATAATCGGCCGAGAGGTAGGCGCCCTTGCAGACATTGAAGCTGTAATACGTTTCCAGAATCTGCTCTTTGCGATAGTTCAGCTTGCCATCGCCGATAAACATCGTCGAACCACCATTGGATAAATAGGCGATCTGTGAGCCGGCGATACCGTTCAGCGCACCGGCGACGCCCCAGGTGTCGTTGGGTCGACCCCAGTGGGCGCCATTGACGACCACACCACCGGAGAGCGACCGGTCGATATCGGTGAAGGCCTGGGTTTCGGTCTGGCCGTCGTTCCAGCTCCAGCGTGCGAAGAGACCAACCTTGTCAGTGATGGCCTGCTCCAGATTGATGCCGTAGCCCCGTTTGCTTTGATAGCTGTTGCGCGATGTCAGGATATCAGGCGGTGTGTCAGCGGGCGCCAGACTCATCGCGGTCGAATAGCTGGCCATCCAGCCGCGATTCTGAAAGAGCAAAAAGCGTAAAGCACCGGGTTGGCCACCGATCGTGTGTTCATGCTCGAACTCAATCTGGTCACCATACTGCTGGTTAAGCCCCCAGTCCAGACGCAGCGAGTTGGGTTCCTTGGGCATGGCCAGACGGCCGAGCCGGACGGCCCAGCCCTCGTCGAAATACTCGGCTACGACGCCGTAGGTGTAACCGCGGGCATTCGCGGGGAAATCCCAAGCGCCCATCGTCATAAACGACCAGTTCAGGAACTGCGTGCGCGGATCATGGCTGTATTTGTTGTTGTCAAAGTAGTCCAGCGCAGAGAATCCACCGTAGGTGATGCGCAGGCGGCGTGTATCGACGTAACCTGCAAGTTGGTTGGGACCGCTTTCTACATACGCCTGACCGCCGCCGAAGCTGAAGGTCTGTTGAATGAAGTAACGGGCATTGTAGAACTTCATGGGCACGTTGCTGCCGCGCTGCATTTCGCCGTTGGTAAAACCGCCTAACCCGCTCAGATTCGAAAACGCCATCGATTCGACCGCTTCCGGATTGTAGAAGACGGCGGCACCTTCCCAGAGTCGAGCGCCCATGAACGGCGTCATGGTGAGCGTATAGCTTTTGCCCTGGTCGCCTGTGCTGAGCATGCTCTTCGTGCCTTCATAAGGTGAATTGAATCGATTCTTGTACTGCAGCACGTAGGTTGCCTGGCCGTGCAGGCTGAAGTTTTCCGTTTTGCCATCTTGTGATGCGACATCCTCGACCACCGGATCGTCGTCTACCGATGAAGCCGCCAGGCACGACTGTGCCACAGCCCCCAAGAAGAGACTGAAAAACAAGGCGACGAGAGGCAAAAAACGGGTTTTTGTCATGGGCTTGCAACAAAGATGTCGCATTTTATGCGTCTAGACGCAGAATGGTTATTATGAAACTGTAACTTTCTGTGCTTTTTATCAATTTTGGATCGCTGGGCGTTGTTTTTTTGCCCAGTTACGGGCCTTTGTCATAAAAAAGTAGCGTTGGCTGTCTAGCATGGTGATTGAGAAGGCCAACGCCGGTTTGGTCATCTGTTCGAGCGGATACAGATTGGCCAGTCCACGATTATTTTTCTTTGCCGTTGTCGCATTGACACTGCTGGTTGTGATGCCGCCAGCCGTTGCAGATGCTCAGACGGGCGAAGACCCGGATGGATTTTTTATGCGACCTTCGTTGTCAGGAGACTGGGGCGGGTTGCGCAGCAGGCTCGAAGAACGGGGCGTGGTGTTCACGCTGACCCAGACCTCGGATGTGTTGGGTAATGTGAATGGTGGCGTGAAGCGTGGTATCCAATACGATGGGTTGTTCCAGCCACAGATCGATATGGATTTGGGCAAGCTCATGGGGTTGCCCGGTTTATCGGCGCATGCGGCCGCCTATGTTGTTCAGGGCAAAGGGCTGACTCAGACGAACTTGCAGAACATCATGACGGTGACCAATACCGAGTATGCGCCGGCAGGAACGAAGATGGGTGAATTCTGGATTCAGCAGAAATTCTTTGACGATGTTCTCGCCGTGAAACTGGGGCAGATCGAAGCCGATCTGAATTTCAATACGATCGCCTCGTCAGCATTCATGGTGAACAGCACCTGGGGCTGGCCGGCAATCTGGGCGCAGAATCTGCCGGGGTCCGGCCCGACCTATCCGAACTCCGTACCTGCCGCACAAGTCGTCATTACGCCCAATTCAACATGGACCTTTCAGGGGGCCGTATTCAACGGCAACCCGACAGGGAAGAATCCCCAAGGTAATACGACAGGGCTCGATTTCCCTTTAGGTAATGGTGTATTGAGTTTTTTGGAGGGAGCCTATAACCTGAATCCGCGCGGTCGTGGTGATGGCAGGATGCCCGGTGTTTACAAGTTGGGTGGCTGGTATAACTCGCAGCGCTTCGATAGCCTCAGCATGGCCAATGATGGTCAGCCTTTGGCGGCAGAGAGCGGTGCGCCGCCGCAGAGTTTCAAGGGCAACTATTCTCTGTATGCGAGTTTCGACCAGGCGATCTGGCGTGATGCGAATACAGATGAGCAGGGACCCAATGTCTTCGGAAGTTTTCACGTGAGCCCGCAGAATAATCGTAACCAGGTCAACTGGTTTTTCGAAGGCGGCGTAAGCTACAAAGGTTTGATCGATGGCCGACCGTTGGATCAGACGGCGCTCGGTGTCGGCTACATGAACATGAGCAGTGCGTACGTCAATAACGTGAAATATCAGAATGCCTACCAGGGCATCAACCAACCAATTCCGAACTACGAGTCGTTCATTGAGTTTGACTATCAGGCCGTGGTCTCGCCGTGGCTGGCAATACAGCCCTTCATGGTATACGTGGTTAATCCCGGTGCACGGGCACCGCAACCGCAGAATAGCCAGCTACCCATCAACAATGCCCTTGTGTTCGGCGTGCGAACGAACATATCGTTCTGATACGTTGGCAGTGTGAGTTACCAAGGCGTTTTGGCAGCGAGCACGGGCTTGAGCGCGCTGGGCAGCATCTCAATGTAAGCGCTCATACGGCCTCGAGTCCAGGCAACCGGCAGATCGAAAAGGCTGCCCGGGCGAGCCGCCAAAAGAATCTCAGCGGTGGCGAGGTCATTCATGTGGCCAAGCAGCTCCTGGGTTTCGGCCAGACCTTCCAGGAAGGGCTGTAGTTGCTTCTGTCCGTAAAGACTTTCGAAGAAATCCAGGGTGTAACGCAGTTTCTTGAGTTCGATGCGTACCTCGTGGCGTTCTTCGGCTGACAGTGTGTGGGCGATGCGCGCGCCACGGCAGAAACTCTTGTGGCGTTTCTTGAGTGCTTTATCGGCAAAGTTGTCGATGCGCTCGCCCTTCTGTTCGGGGAGTGTGAGCAAAGCTTCGCAGAAGGCGATCATGGTTAGACTGTAACGGCGACCGCGCAACCAGTGTTGCGTTTCCTTGTGGGCTTCATTGCATTTTTGTATCGCAAAATCTTTCAGATGATGTACGTCGGGGTGATCACCAAGATCCGCCGCGATCGTAGGCAGTATCTCGCTGCAGAAGACATCCCAGTTACGTGCATTGCCGAGTTGCTCACCCACATCGCGCCATGCCTGACTCCACTTATCGCTGAAGCCAGGTGGCAGCGAACTATTGAAGAGACGCAGCGCGGTACGTAGGCGGCGAAGCGACACGCGAGCCTGATGAATGTATTCGATATTGGCGGGACTAAAAACCCCCGCTTCATTGGCTTGAAGCTGATCCAGGCAGAGCCAAGAGATCTGTTTGAAGACGCTGACAACAGAGCGCTTCGGGTCGATTTTCACCCGTTTGGCCTTGGCCGGCTTCTGCTGCTCGCCGTTATTGAACGCGATCGCGCGTTGCGCCAGGGTGTCTGCGATCGGGTGCAGGCGTAGTTGGCGACTGAGTAAGCGCGCGACACCGTAGAGGGCGGCGGGCTGTCCATTGTTCAGACGGAGTTCAAGCTCGCAGAGCCGGGTGGATTGCTCCCCAGAATCGGTCCCGGTAGTGAGCGTGCCATCTTCAAGAATGATATCAACCTGAGCGCTGCGGATCTGTACGGACCACAGACGCTGTCCCACGTCGATGGTGTAGAGCGGCATCAGTGCGGGAGCGAGTTGGACGAGTTGTTCCGCCATCTCCGGTGTGTCGATCAGTGTCGCGAAATCAAAACTCCCCTGCGTTGTCGGCGCGGACCACGCATGACCTTTGTCTGCCTTTTCGCGTACGGAGAGCGTTGTTTTGCGCAGGATACGCGTTTCTTCAACCATCAGACCCAAACCGTTGAGTGTGTATTCAGCGGTGTCGAAACAGGTTTGATGAACCCGGCGACGCTTGGGGGCGGTATTCAGCAAAGGATGTTGCGTAAGGCGCGCGATGTCAGCGGGGTCAAGGCTGAGCCGGAGCGTTTGCGGTGCGGTCATATGGCTGTTGAAATTTTGTTAAATTTCAGCGTGTTGCAAGCTGTTGGTGGACTAAGGTTACGCTGATCGCACCAGGGAATCAATCCATCTGCGGCAGCACTTAGGGCGTTTTACCGAGGAAGTGCCTGGCGTAGCGTGGATGAATGTCGCTGAGGCGGAGCAGTGTCAGGAAATCGGCCGTATTGAAATCAGGGTCCCAGGCCGGCGCACCACAGATTTTGGCGCCGAGCCGTAGATAGCCTTTAACCAGCGGCGGCGGCTCGACCGTCAGTTGCTGATTGAGGCTTTCGATCGGTAGAGCGAGACGTGGAAAGGTACGGTATTCGACCGATGCGATCGAGCTCTGGCTGAATTGACGATACAGGCTGGCTGCGCAGTGACCACCATCGGCGATGGAGACGCTGGCACATCCCAGCATCGTGTCGTAGCCGCCCTGCTGCATATACTGGCCGAGACCACGCCACAGCGCCATGATGACGTGACCACTCCGATAGTCCTGGTGCACACAGGAGCGGCCCAGTTCGACCATTTTCGGACGAAGATGCGCCAACCGGGTCAGATCAAATTCGTTTTCCGAGTACAGGCTGCCGAGCTGTGCGGCCTTGTGTGGGGTAAGTACGCGGTAGGTGCCAACAACACGCAATGTTTCTTCATCACGCACGAGGAGATGGTCACACCAGTGATCGAACAGGTCTTGATCCAGCCCTGCCTTGGCTTTGGGTAAACAGGCACCCATCTCCTCAACGAAGACCTTGTAACGCAGGCGTTGAGCCTCCTCGACCTCATCCTGATGACGTGCCCACGAAATAACCAGTGAAGGTTGAAGGGCGCGCCCAGGGGTCGTTTGGCTATCGCTATGTCCAGGGTGAAGCGAATGCTCCCCAAGGCCAGGCATCTTATCGCTCATCGTTATCCTTTAATCGTTTATCGTCGTTCGGGGAATGCAGCCGACTTTAAATGCGATAAATGACGAGACAATGAAGAATCGGTGACAGGACGATGAAGAATCAGTTTTTGCTGATGAGATCGGGTGGGAGCACAAGGCGAAGCACGGTTTGGGCGCGTTCTTGTTCTTCCTGCTGACGGACACGATGCGTTAGCCACCAGACCGCCGATTTTTTAACCGACCAGCTCTGCTCGTTCCCTGCCAGCAAGAGGCTGGCGACCCGCCCAATCCAAGGTTGATGACCGATCACCAGCACATCGTTGCCCTGTGGCCAGTCGATGGCGCCGAGAACGTGGCTGGCATCAGCCAGGGGGTTCAGGGCATCGATGATTTCGAATTTATCGGTATAGGCATGCGCTGTCTGCGTGGCGCGTAATGCCGGGCTGCAGATAACCCGTAGCTTGCGCTTGACGTTTTTAGCAAGCCATTGGGCAGTAGCCTTGGCCTGTTGTTGGCCGCGGTCCGTGAGCGCGCGTTCAAGGTCACGCTTGCTGCCGGGGGTGACGGGAATGCCGAGATCGATGGCTTCGGCATGGCGCCAGAGAATCAGATTCATGATGTTGCCGGTCTTAAAGCAGATGAGTGATAAAAAGAGCGCACCAGATGGCGCCGCAAAGCAGCAGTGCCAGAAAGACAGCAGCGCTGCCGTAGTCTTTGGCACGTTGGGAGAGGCTGTGCCTCTGAAATGATATACGGTCCACGGTGGCTTCGATCCCGGAGTTGAGAAGTTCGATCACCAGCACCAGGATGAGCGCACCCAACAGCAGGATCCGCTCTTCGGTGTTGAAGTCAACGACAAATGCCCACGGCGCCATCAGTGCGGCCAGGAGTAGTTCCTGCCGGAAGGCGCTTTCTTCCCGGAGGGCGAAATGTAAACCGTCGAGAGCGTGGGTGGTTGCCATAACTACACGTTTTAACCCGCGATGAACCTTGTGAGGATTCTGCTTTGGGTCATAATCCGGCACGGTGTGTTGCATTAGACGCGCACCGCCGACTTGCGTGGGTGAATGCCATTCAGAAACTGCAAGGTGGCTGCTTTCCAGGAATATTGTTGCGCGTGGATTCGTGCGTCTTCGCGATTGAGATCGAGGGCGTCCAGGCAGGCCTGACGCAGGTCGTGATTCAGTGCGCCGCCTTTGCTGTCACCAATGACATCCAGCGGGCCTGTTACCGGGTAAGCGGCAACCGGCAGACCGCACGCCATCGCCTCCAGTAGCACCAGGCCAAAGGTATCGGTTTTGCTGGGGAAAACAAATACGTCCGCTGACGAATAGATCTCGGCGAGATCGTTTTGAGCAAGGACACCCATAAAATGGACATCCGGGTATTTCGTACGTAGCCCGGGCAACGACGGACCTTCGCCGACGACCCATTTTGAACCGGGGAGATCAAGGTCGAGAAATGCCTCAATATTCTTCTCGACCGCGACGCGGCCGACATAGAGAAAGATCGGTGGGCGCGAGTCGAGTCGACGCACGTCCTGCGGGTAGAAGATATCCAGTTCAACGCCGCGTCCCCAGAGGACCACATTAGAGAAACCGTGCGCTTCCAAATCCTTTTTAACCACATGGGTTGGCGCCATGATCGCCTTGGCTTTGCCATGAAACCAGCGCAGATAACGATACGTCCAGCTTAGTGGCACCCGGAATCGGGCATGTACATACTCTGGAAAACGGGTGTGATACGCCGTTGTATAGGGGAAGCCATGCTTGATCGCCCAGCGGCGTGCGGCCAGACCCAGAGGGCCTTCCGTGGCAATATGCAGGGCGTCTGGGTCGAATGTTTCGATGCGTTTGTGTGTCTGCGCTCTGGCTGCCAGCGATAGGCGTATGTCGGGGTAGGTCGGACAAGGCAGGGTTTTGAATTCCAGCGGTGTCAGAATATCAACCGTGTGACCCATGTTTTCCAGTTCACGGCGGGTCGACTTGATGGTTCGCACGACACCGTTTACCTGGGGGGACCAGGCGTCTGTCACGATCATGATGCGCATGATGGTCGCTCCATAAATATCAGGAATTGGCATAGGTCGAGGTCTCGGCAAATTCCTTGTGCAGGCCGATCAGGTTCAGTGGTGCTTCGACGCGGCGGTTCCAGTGAATGACCTGCAAGTTACCCTCGAGGTCTTCGGCCAGTGCCGTGAGGCTTTCCACCCAGTCGCCATCATTGCAATAAAGAATGCCGTTGATGTCGCGAATTTCCGCCTTGTGAATGTGACCACAGACGACACCATCGCACTGCCGGTGTTTGGCTTCTTCAGTCATGACATGCTCAAATGCCGAGATAAAGTTGACGGCGTTTTTGACCTGGTGTTTGAGGTACTGTGACAGTGACCAGTATGGAAAGCCCAGTTTGATGCGAATAGCGTTAAACCACCGGTTGAGATACAGAACCAGGCTGTATGCATTGTCGCCGACATAGGCGAGCCAGCGTGCATGCTGCATGACGCCGTCGAAAAGATCACCGTGCGTGACCCACAGCCGTTTGCCGCTGGCGAGGGTATGGATGGCATCTTCCTGGACCTCAATGTCGCCGAAGTTCAGCCCGATAAATTGTCGAACGCTCTCGTCGTGATTGCCGGGGATGAAAATGACACGTGTCCCTTTGCGACCTTTGCGCAGGATTTTCTGAACAACGTCGTTGTGGGTTTGTGGCCAGTACCAGCCTTTTTTCAGATGCCACCCGTCAACAATGTCACCTACCAGATACAGCGTGTCCGATTCATGGCTGCGCAGAAAATCAAGCAGATAGCTTGCCTGGCAGCCGCGTGTACCCAGGTGGATGTCGGAGATCCAGATGGTTCTAAAGTGTTTTATGTTGTCTTCAAGCACGATGCACGCATTAAAAGCCTGCATCGTTAAGCTGCGATGAATAAAATATGACGAATTGGTTACACGACGCGACGTGCCTTGAGCCCGAGATAGACGGCCAGGCCAGCACCGAACATGATAAGCATGACGATCCAGAATGAATGTTGCAGTCCTGGTAGGTCCTCCATGTTCATGCCCATAACACCGGTGACCAGTGTCATCGGTAAAAAGATGACGGTCATCACCGAGAGGATCTGCAGGTTTTTGGCGTTGAACTCTGCGACATGAGCGGAGAGTTCATCCTGCAACACCTTGGCGCGTTCATGCAGGTTGTTCACTTCATCGACGAGGAAAGCGAGGAGGTCGATCTGCTCACGCAGTTTATCGGCATCGTCTTCAGAGAACCAGGTTGGCCGGCGGCGAATCAGGCGACGCAGTGCGGTGAGCTCTGGTGCATAGTGTCGGCGCAGACGGCTACAGGTGATCCGTAAGCGACCGAGCGCTTCATGTTCGGGCAGGCGGTCGCCGGTGAGCAGATTTTCTTCGAGCGCATCCATTTCGTCCGAGAGTTGATCGGTTCGGCGGCGCAGGTGATTGGCACGTTCTTCGATCATTTCGTGATACAGCGACACAATGTTTTCCGGGTTGATTCGGCGCTGTCGTAGTCGATGGCGCAGTGTATCGGTTGTCAATAACGGGTGTGCCCGCAGGGAGAGCATCAGGCACGGGGTCATAATGGCCCATAGCGTTCCGGTTTCCTCATCGTCATCACTTTTTTGCAACCCAATGCGATAGTCATTCATAACCATCATCAGGCCATCGCCGAACTCCTCGATCGTTTCCATCCGGCTGCGGCTCACTTCGTCAAGGATCGCCTCCTTCAGCGTTTCCGGCAGGTGGGGTGTCTGACGGATCCAGCGTTGTACACGCGCATTCGAGAGATTCAGGTGGAGCCAGAGTGATTGATCGGGGTTGCTCAAAGCGTGTTCTACCTCATGGGCAGCAATCTCTCCAGAGTCTTCGCCGGTAATCCTCCAGGCGAAAACAACACCATCCTCGGGAATTTGCAGTGGGTCGATTAACGCATTGAGGGGTACAAAAACCATGGTGACTATCTCGGGCAAAACTCCGAATCTATGAAGAATTTGTTGCAGCAATATTACTTTGGCATCAGGGTTCGATTTTCATCATTTATCAGTGGGTTACGTGCCATAATCAGCAACGTTTGTTGTTACTCATGGAGAAGATATGGTTACGCCTTCCAAGGCCAAGGCAGCGACTGCTGCGGCTCGTAAAACTCCCGTCCGTCGCGCGGCAAGCACAGCGCGGACCAGCCCGGTTGCCGTGAAAAGCGTGGTGCGACCCGTAGGCAGAAAATCGCCGGTTCAAACGGTGGCCAAAAAAGTCGTGACGTCCAAGGCTGCGGCAGTTGTCATGAAACCCGTGGTTGCTGATGCAACGCCTTCGAAAAAGGTCAAACTGGTGCGCGACAGCTTTTCCTTCCCCAAGCATGAACATGCGCTGCTCGGCGACATCAAGAAACGTGCGCTCAAGCTGGGTAAGGAATTCAAGAAGTCAGAAGTGCTGCGTGCCGGTCTTGCACATCTGGCCAGCCTGACCGACAGTGCCTTGGTCGCGTTGCTGTCAAAGGTTGAGCGCGTCAAAACCGGTCGGCCGCCCAAAAAGAGCAAGAAAAAATAATGTCGCAGCGGGGTTCCGGCGCTGAGGTAGCGGCGGAATCCACGCATAGCCACCGTCAAAGATGTTTGGGTGGGGTGTTTTCATGAGTGATGTCATTGAAACGCAACATGAGTCTGGTTAAGTGTGACTAAACCGGAGGAATAATGATGGCTGAACCAAGTATCAAGGACATTTTTCAGGCGCTTGAAGCGATCCTGAAAGACAAACCGAACTACAACAAGTTGCCCGGGGGATCAGGGTATCGCAATGGCTTTGAAGATGGTTACAAACGCGCCGTCAGCCGCTTCAAGGAGTACCGCGATCAGGTTTTGAAGAAGGATAAGAAGTAAGTCTCTGCCACGAGGCCTTCTGACTGGAAGGCCTTTTTGTTGCGCCGCGAGATATTGTCACAATACGGTAATCTTGCACCAATAAACTCCGTTCCAAGTTGCATAAATTCGCTGGCGTTGGGCTGGCACTTCTTGGGAGTTTGTGATGAACGCTTCGATCAACAAGATTTTGAAGGGCCTGCTGGTTTCGGCTGGCCTGATGGCTGGTGCAGCCAGTGCGGCACAAATCACGGGCGCCGGCGCCACCTTCCCGGCGCCGATGTACGCCAAGTGGGCAGAGGCTTACAAGGCGCAGACGGGTACGGCGCTGAATTATCAGGCCATTGGTTCCGGTGGCGGCGTAAAGCAGATTCTTGCCAAAACGGTTGATTTTGGTGCCAGTGATGACCCTACCCCGGCGGATGTTTTGGAAAAGAATGGCTTGGCCCAGTTTCCGGCCATTATCGGGGGCGTGGTGCCGGTCATCAATCTGGCGGGTGTTGCGCCGGGCAAGCTGAAGCTGAATAACGATGTCCTGTCGGATATCTTCCGTGCCAAGATCACGAAGTGGAATGATCCGGCGATCGCCTCGGTCAACCCGGGTGTCAAGCTGCCGGATACGGCCATTACGATTGTTTATCGCTCAGACTCATCGGGCACGACAGCCGTCTTTACGGATTTCCTGGCTCAGGTATCTCCGCCATTCAAAGGCGTCGTTGGTGCGGGTAAAACCGTGAACTGGCCGGCGGGTGTGGGCGGTAAGGGCAATGCCGGTGTTGCGGCCAATGTGACCAAGATCGATGGCGCCATTGGCTATGTCGAGTTTGCCTATGCCAAGCAGAACAAGATGACCCATGTGTCGCTGATTAACCGGGATGGCAAAGCGGTTCAGCCGAATGAGGCCAGCTTCAATGCGGCAGCCGCGAGAGCCGATTGGTCTGGTACACCGAACTTTGCGGTCAATCTGAACAATCAGCCGGGCGCCAATTCATGGCCGATTACATCGGCCTCCTTCATCCTGATGTACAAGAAGGCCGAGAAGCCGGAGCAGAGCGCCGAAGTCCTGAAGTTCTTCAACTGGGCGCTCACCAAGGGGCAGACGATGGCTACGGCTTTGGACTATGTGCCTTTGCCGGACAACGCCGTAAAAGCCATCGTCAAGAGCTGGTCGGAAATCAAGGGTCCGGATGGCAAGCCGGTATTCGTGGGCAAGTAATCCAGATCGCTGGCAGTCGCAGAGATAGTCCGGCCCCTTTGGGGCCGGGTATCGTGTAAGAAATCGGTGCCCCGGGAGTTGTGAGTGATTGAATCGAACGAAACTGTAGCGCAGGCCATGCAGCGGCAGGCGGAAAAGTCCGCAAGATTTTTGAAGCAGGATCGCCTGTTTGCAGGCATCACCTTCAGTTTTGCTGCACTGGTGCTGCTGACCCTGTTCGGCATTCTGGTATCGCTGGTGGTTCAAGCCTGGCCGGTCTTCAAAGAGTTTGGCCTTGGTTTTTTCTACAGCACGACCTGGAGCCCAGCCGATGATCATTTTGGTGCGGGCATTGCTATCTGGGGTACGCTGGTGACCTCGCTGATTGCCTTGCTGGTCGGCGTGCCGATCAGTTTTGGCATCGCCATGTTTCTCACGGAGTCGTGCCCTGTGTGGTTACGTCGTCCGCTGGGAACGGCGATTGAGCTGCTGGCCGGTGTGCCATCGATCATTTATGGCTTCTGGGGCCTGTTCATCTTCGCGCCCATCGTGCAGGAGTACATTCAGCCCTGGATGATTCGCTGGTTAGGGGAGCCGTTCTTTGCCGGGCCGCCCCTTGGCCTGGGGGTGTTCACGGCGGGGCTGGTGCTGGCGTTGATGGTGATCCCATTTATCGCCTCGGTGATGCGTGATGTGTTTGAGACGGTGCCGAGCGTGCTCAAAGAGTCGGCCTATGGTATCGGGTGCACCCGTTGGGAAGTCGTTAAGAATATTGTTCTGCCTTACACTCGAGTCGGTGTGATCGGCGGCATCATGCTTGGCCTGGGGCGGGCGTTGGGCGAAACGATGGCGGTCACCTTTGTCATCGGTAACGCCAACCGGTTCTCGCTAAATCTGTTTGCACCAGGCAACTCGATTGCTTCAACGTTGGCCAATGAGTTCGCCGAAGCAGACCCAACCATGCACATTCCCGCACTGTTCGGCCTGGGCCTGATTCTGTTCATCATTACGTTCGTGGTGTTGTCGATCTCGGAGTGGCTGATCAAGCAGGGTGAGAAAAAAGCGGGGGGCAAATAATGGATGCTCGTTATCAGAAGCGTAAGCTGATCAATAGCCTCAGCACATTGTTATCCGGCATTGCTGTCGCCATCGGTCTGTTGGGCCTGGTCTGGATTCTGGCGACCCTCTTTATCAAGGGGTTGCCGGCCATGAACTGGGCATTCTTTACGGAATCAACGCCGGCGCCAGGATCGGAAGGTGGCGGCATGGCCAATGCCATTGTTGGCAGCTTCCTCATCGTCGGTTTGACGACGGTGATCTCGACACCTATCGGTATCCTCGCAGGCATCTACCTGGCCGAATTCGGTGACCGTTCGCGTATTGCTGCGGTGACGCGCTTTGTCACGGACATCATGCTGTCAGCACCCTCGATTGTGATCGGTCTTTTCGTATACGCGTTGTTTGTAGCGACGACGAAACATTTCTCGGGCTGGTCCGGTTCCATTGCATTGGCGCTGATTGCGGTACCCGTGGTGGTGCGTACAACTGAAAACATGCTGAAGCTGGTGCCCGGCAGCTTGCGCGAAGCGGCTTTTGCGCTGGGCATGCCGCGTTGGCGTGTCAGCCTCGATGTCTGTTTGCGTGCTGTGAGAGGTGGGGTGACCACCGGTATTCTGCTGGCCATCGCCCGTATTACCGGCGAAACGGCACCATTGCTGTTTACGGCGCTGAATAACCAGTTCTTCAGCCTCAACATTGATCAGCCGATGGCAAATCTGCCCGTGACAATCTTTAACTTCGCCATGAGCCCCTACGAAAACTGGCAGTCACTGGCATGGGGTGCCTCCGCGTTGATTGCCATGCTGGTTCTTCTGCTGAACGTGGTGGCCCGTGTGGCCTTCCGTGAAAAAACTCAATCCTAAGAGGTTTAAGTCATGTCTGAATTTCTCTCTGATCAAGGGCACAACGTCGCGCTCAAGGTACGTGACCTGGATTTCTACTATGGCAGTTTCAAGGGATTGAAATCCGTTTCGATGGATATCGCCGAGAAGAAGGTGACCGCGTTCATCGGTCCATCGGGGTGTGGTAAGTCCACACTACTGCGCACCTTCAACCGCATGTATGACCTGTATCCCGGCCAGCGTGCCGAGGGGCAGATCATTTTTCATGGCCAGAACACGCTGGACAAGGGCGTTGACCTGAATCTATTGCGCGCACGTATCGGTATGGTGTTCCAGAAGCCAACGCCGTTCCCGATGTCGATTTATGACAACATCGCCTTTGGTGTGCGTCTTTACGAAAACCTGTCGAAGGCTGACATGGACAACCGCGTCCAGTGGGCGCTGGAGCAGGCAGCCTTGTGGACCGAAGCCAAAGACAAGCTGCACCAGAGCGGCTTGTCGCTGTCTGGTGGTCAGCAGCAGCGTCTATGTATCGCTCGTGGCGTTGCGGTCAAGCCCGATGTGCTTCTTCTGGATGAGCCGACATCGGCGCTGGATCCGATTTCTACTGCCAAGATCGAGGAGCTCGTTTTTGAATTGAAAAACGCCTATACGATCGCGATCGTTACGCATAACATGCAGCAGGCGGCACGTGTGTCGGACTATACGGCGTATATGTATCTGGGCGAGCTGATCGAATTCGGCGTGACCGACGATTTATTCGTGAAGCCAAAGCGCAAGGAAACTGAAGATTACATCACCGGTCGTTTTGGTTGATCGAACCCATGCCTCAGCGGTAGAAAGCGGCGGGTCTCTTGATGGGTTCCCGCCGTTTTTTATCGGCAGTCGATACGGGGTATCGGTGGGCGTCTAACCCTGCAGCACGATCCGCTGTGCAGGAAAGTGCGCCGAGAAGGTGCTCCCCCGATGTGGCTGACTTTCAATCTCGAGATACCCCTGATGGCGCTCCAGTGCGTGCTTGACGATAGCAAGACCGAGTCCGGTGCCGCCCGTTTCGCGTGAACGCCCCTGATCCACTCGGTAAAAACGTTCAGTAAGCCGGGGAATCTGTGCTGCGTCGATACCGATGCCGGTATCGCTGACGCGCAGACAACCGCCTTCTGTCGTCGTTGTCCAGTGGATGCCAATGTGCCCACCGGCAGGCGTGTAATTAACCGCATTGTTAACAAGATTGCCACAGACGCTGCGCAACGCTGACGCAGAGCCGCGTATACGCAGATCGGGCGGCACGTTCAGCTGGATATCATGCCTCCCGGAAGAGAGCTCTTCAGCGGACTCGACAGCTTCGTTCAGTAGCTCGGCAACGGGTACATCAGTTTCATCGGCAAAAACCGTGCTGGCTTCCAGAGATGACAGCGTCAGCAGATCTTGTACGAGTCGGTTCATTTGTTGTGTTTGCGCCATGGCCAGATCCAGATAGCGTTGGCGCTTGTCTTCCGGCAGTATGGCGTGGTTCGACTGAAGTGTTTCAATGAAGCCACCGATGACGGTTAATGGTGTTTTGAGTTCATGGGACACATTGGCGACAAAGTCACGACGGACGTTTTCGAGCTTTTCGAGCTGCGTCAGATCGCGAATGGTTAAGAGCGCTCGCTCGTTGCCGTAATTAATCACACTCATCATGTAGCAGGCGCCGACGCGACGTGATGGGTAGTAGATCAGGGGCTCGGAAAAGTCTCCCTGATTCAGGTAGGCAACAAATTCAGGCTCGCGCACCATGTGCTCAATCGGTTTCCCGATGTCCTGTTCCTGGGAGAGCGACATCAACGATACTGCGAGCTGATTCATCCAGAGTACCCGGTGCTGCAGGTCCATGAAAATGACCCCGTCGGGAAGCGCCTCCAGGGCGCTGCGGAATTGCTCAAGCGCCGACGCCAGTGCGCCAGCCTCCCGTTTGCGGATTTTGACACGCGTGTTCATGCGCGAAACGAACTCGCCCCAGATACCGGAGGCATCCGGCAGGGGAGCGTCGAGCGGCCCGGAAAGCCAGTTCAGCATCTGTGTCAGATAACGTCGGTGGATGAACAGACGAAGAGCAAAGATGAGCGTGACGAGGGAAAGCAGCACTTCCAGAAACGACATGGAAACCTCCTGATCCGCCATGCTACCCCACATCCAAGGGGTGCGGATCAGCCGTTATGCGTCGAGAACCTGTAACCGCTCCCGCGTACAGTTTGGATCAAGCTATCGTGCTCGGTCGCTTCAAGTACCGAGCGAAGGCGGCGGATATGGACATCCACTGTGCGCTCTTCGACAAATACGTGGTCGCCCCAGACTTTGTCGAGTAACTGCGAGCGGCTGTGGACGCGCTCCGGGTGCGTCATGAAAAAATGAAGTAGACGAAACTCGGTGGGGCCAATCGCGACGGCCGTCCCGTTGGCGGTGACCCGGTGCGTGACAGGATCAAGTTCGAGAGCCTTGACGCTGATCTTGTCCTCGCTGAGTTGCGGTTTACGGCGCCGCAGTACAGCCTTGATCCTGGCCACCAGTTCGCGTGGCGAGAAAGGCTTCACCATATAGTCATCAGCACCGATTTCAAGGCCGGTGATGCGATCCTGTTCGTCGGTGCGTGCAGTCAGCATAATGATCGGCACGTCGCGTGTGCGTTCCGTCGCGCGCAGTCTTTGAGCAAATTGCGGTCCGGTGCGGCCGGGCAGCATCCAGTCGAGCAGGATCAGGTCAGGCAGGTTATGTGCCGTGGATTCCTCGGCTGCTTCAGCCGATGCCGCCGCAACGATACGGTGCCCCGAGGCTTCGAGGGTGATCGTCAGCAATTCGCGGATTGCCGGATCATCCTCAACAATGAGAATGGTCGCTGCCATGAATGTGTTTAAGCGCCGCTTGCCTGTTCGTCCGTCAGCCGACTGCGAATATCTTCCACGTTGCTGTGACGGACATTCATGCCCGAAGCAATGTAGATCACGTTCTCGGCAATCGCGCGTGCATGATCGGCGACGCGTTCGATGGCTTTGGCCATGCTCATGATTTCCAGAGCCTGCGAGATGGTGCGCGGGTCTTCCATCATGAAGGTAATCAGTTGCCGTGTAATGCTGCGATACTCCGAATCCACCAAATCATCGGCCTGAAGCACATCGGTTGCCGCCATGCTGTCGCTTCGCGCAAAGGTATCCAGCGCGCGCCGTAACATGTCGAGGGCGTCTTCGGACATATGACGGAGCTCGACATTCGGCGTGAACAGCGGGTGTTTTTCATGGAGTAAGCGGGCAATACGGGCGATTTTGACGGCTTTATTACCGGCTTTCTCGAGTTCCAGCCCGGTTTTCTGAACGCCGATCACCACGCGTAGATCAATGGCCGTTGGTTGGCGTTTGGCGATCAGCTTGTTGCAGACCAGATCCAGTTCGAGTTCAGCGTCATTCAGGCGGGCATCACCCTGCTCGACGGTTGATAGCAAATTGGTGTCAGCACCATATAAACCCTGCATCACCATGCGCATCTGTTGTTCGACAATGCCGCCCATGAGAAGGACGCGGGATTTCAGATCGTCCAGTTCAAGGTCAAATTGCTTGAGGGTGTGTTCCGCCATGATGTCGTGGCTCCGGGGTGAGTCCTAGGATGAAGCGAGTATGACGCCCGATTGTGACAAAGGTATTTCAGCCGGTGCGAATCGGCATCGTGTCGTTGCGCGCTAGGTTGTGTAACCGTAGTCCACCTGCGCCCGGGTGTAGAAAATTCTGAGCCCGGTTGCCTGAATGCGTTCGAGCATCTGGGCGCATTGTCCCTCGGTGACCACCATAACAACGATCATCGGTTGTTCGGACTGTTCAAAAAAGCGCGCAGAATGGATGCGGCCATCACTGCCGTAGCTGGCATCGCCGTGCAGGGCAGTCGCGCCGCTGATACCGATTTCGTGCGCCGTCTCAACCAGCCAGTCGGCAATGGGCTGGTGGTGGTGCTCCCGGTTTTGCAGCGTATAAAAATTGAGTTGATAGCCGGTCATACGCCCTCCTAGACCTTGCGCAAGAGTTCCCAGCTCAGCAGGCCGGCGATGGTGGCGATGATCGAGGTGCTGACATGCGTCAGGATGGTCGTGGCGGCCCAGCCGATACGACCATCCTGGAGCAGCGTGACGACTTCGGCCGAAAATGTGGAGAAGGTCGTCAGGCCACCACAAAAGCCGGTAATGATAAACAGCCGCCACTCGGGCGCGATATCGTTGGTGCTGGCAAAGAACGCAACTGCCAGACCAATGATGTAGCCACCGATAATATTGGCAACCAGCGTGCCGGGCGGCAACGTGGGGAAAAACTCATTCAAACGTAAACCCAGTTGCCAGCGCAGCACCGCGCCCAACGCTGAACCGACTGAAATCGCAAGAATGGCGTTCAGCATGATGACGGAAAGCAGACGATGGCAGGCATGGAGGCATCATAAGTCAGACCGGGTAGGATGCCAAATAGTCCATGCGGGCAACGTCCCGTTACTTGTTGCCCTTTTTCTGGCGTATATGGCACTCCGGATGCGCCTCGGCAATGCCCGAATGTACGGCAAAACAGCCATCCAGCGGGCACTTTGTACCCTTGGGGCAGTGATGCTCCAACGCGCATTCTTTCTGCGTCTGATCGGTCAACACCATTTCGCCGGCGACTTCGCAGCGTGAAACCGAAAAATCAACGCCTCCCATGATGATCTCCTTGTCTACATTGGGCCAACAGTTTCATACTACGCCTATTGCCAATTCGCTGCATCTCTACAAGGACGTTTCATCATGACCAGAATTAAAGCTTATGGCGCCCAGAACGCCACCAGTTCGCTCGCGCCTTTGGAAATCGAACGCCGGACCCCGGGCCCCGAAGACGTGCAGATCGAGATACAGTACTGTGGCGTGTGTCATTCGGATCTGCATACGGCTCGCAACGAATGGAAGAACACACTGTATCCATCCGTGCCTGGCCACGAGATTGTTGGCCGTATTACAGCCATTGGCGACCGAGTCACCAAGTTCAAGGTTGGCGATCTGGCCGGCGTTGGCTGCATGGTGGATAGTTGCGGTCATTGCCCGTCTTGTGGCGATGGCGAAGAGCAATACTGTGAATCCGGCTTTACCGGTACCTATAACGGTCCGGTTTTCGGCGGTGAGAACACCTACGGCGGTTATTCGCAGAGCGTTGTTGTCAAGGAATCCTTTGTACTCAAGATCACTCATGATCCGAAAGACCTGGGCGCCGTTGCGCCGCTGCTCTGCGCCGGTATTACGACCTATTCGCCCTTGAAGCATTGGGGCGTTGGCCCAGGCAAGAAAGTGGGGATTGTCGGTTTGGGTGGCTTGGGCCATATGGCCGTCAAGATCGCGCATGCCATGGGCGCTCACGTGGTGCTGTTCACCACATCGGCGAACAAAGTGGCGGATGCCAAACGTTTGGGGGCGGATGAAGTCTGTGTTTCCACTGATCAGGAGCAGATGGCGCGCTACGCCAATCAACTGGACTTTATTCTCAATACGGTGGCAGCGCCGCACAAACTGGACCCCTTCCTGCAGTTGCTGAAAAAAGATGCCACGATGACGCTGGTCGGCGCCCCGGCGGAGCCGCACCCGCCGGCGGAGGTGTTTAATCTGATTTTCAAACGCCGTCAGCTGGCGGGCTCTTTGATTGGCGGCATTGCCGAAACGCAGGAAATGCTGGATTTTTGTGCCCGGCATGGCATCGTGTCGGATATCGAAATGATTGCCATGGCCTATATCAATGATGCCTACGAGCGTATGCTCAAGAGCGACGTCAAGTACCGCTTTGTGATCGACATGAAGACCCTGAGCTAATCACCCTACGGAAGAAACAGTATGAGCACGTTATTTGATCCGATCACCATTGGCGACATCGCCCTGAAAAACCGTGTTGTCATGGCACCGCTGACCCGAAACCGCGCCCTGAATGGCTGCGCCAGCCCGCTGATGGTGACGTATTACCAACAACGCGCAACGGCCGGCCTGATTATCGCCGAGGCAAGCCCGATCAGCCCGATGGCGGTCGGGTACCTCGATACGCCGGGGATCTGGTCGGCAGAACAAGTCGCCAGTTGGCGCCCGGTGACCGATGCCGTTCACGCCGCCGGTGGCCGTATGGTGCTGCAGCTCTGGCATGTGGGGCGCATATCGCATACCTCGCTGTTGCCAAACGGCGCGCAGCCAGTCTCCTCGACGAGCCAGCGTCCCGAAGCGATGACCTATACCGCCAACGGTTTCGAACCCGTGTCGACACCGCGCGCTTTGCGCGACGATGAAATTCCGGCACTCATTGACGATTACCGCAAGGCCGCCAGAAATGCGATCGAGGCAGGCTTTGACGGTGTCGAAATTCATGGTGCCAATACCTATCTGCTTGAGCAGTTTCTACGCGATAGCGTGAATGATCGCGATGGCCGGTATGGTGGCAGTATCGAAAACCGTGCACGGTTATTGCTGGAGGTCGTGTGTGCCGTCGCGGAAACTATTGGTGCAGGCCGAGTGGGATTGCGTCTCAGCCCGATGACGACTTTCGGTAACTCGACGGCGCTGGATAGCAACCCACAGGCGTTGTACGGTTACGTGGTTGAACAGCTTGCGCCGCTGGGCTTGGCCTATCTGCACGTGATCGAAGGCGAAACCGGTGCGGTGCGCACACCGGAAGGCACAACATTCGACTATGCCGCGCTGCGTCGAAAGTTCCCGGGTGCGTGGATGGTCAACAACGCGTTCACTCGTGACGAAGCGCTGGCCGAAGTGCAGTCCGGTCGTGCCGATCTCGTGGCATTTGGACGACCGTTTATCAGCACACCGGATCTCGTACGTCGTCTCCGGGACGACCTGCCGTTCAATGCGCTACGTGCCGATAAGCTTTACGGTGGTGGCGCCGAAGGGTACCTGGATTATCCGGTACTGCCGGCATAGACGTCGCGCAAAACCAATCACCCCCTGCTGCTAATGTAGTGGCAGCGGGTGTTTCTGTGCGACAAACTGATACGTTTCGGCAAATTTCCGGGCTTTAGGCAGATCGCCTTCATCAAGCGCCTGTTGAATATCCTCAGCGACCATTTGATGCAACAGACACACCCCGCGTTCATCCGCCAGCAGGTACTCACCGATTACCACGGCGACCGGCAACGGCACATGTTCGTGTTCGGCAATTGCTTCAACTTCGCATTCATACAAGTTGCTGCAGCCGATGAAATCAGTCAGTGAAAGCATTTTCGCCTCCTTGTCCGAAGGGCATGTCTTCTTATGAATAGTATGTCATTCAGAGGCGAATACAAGGAATATTCTGAAGGCCCGCAAACCAGAAGTCTCTTTGACATGCATCAATAAATGGCTCGATATTTTCAGCGTTTACCCTTCGGTTGGCTGGCTGTCGGGCGTAGACTTAAAAGTTATGTTTTTAACTGAAGAACGCCCATGAAAGTGACGAAATCCTCGATCCGTAAGCCCGCCGCCAAAGCTGTCAAGAAGGCCACCGCAAAGCCCCCCGCCAAGGCGATTGGCGCCAGAAAGCCTCGTGCCCAGAAGCCGCGCCGTGTCGGGTCGGGCGATGTGCCACCGTCTATGCGGCCAGAACAATTGGCCGACTACATGGTGACGCGTAGTGAGGATGCGGCAGAGGCCCGGCATATTGGCGCCCTGAAGGATGTCCTGTCGAGTTACATTCCCGGCAAGGCTCAGGATGTGGCAGACAGCCTGGCCGCCATCATGGAAGGTGCTTCGGCGGATGAAGTCGCGGTTCTGCGCCAGGCCCTGACACATGGGCGAAACGCTCAAAGCCATCATGCCCTATCGCCAGATGAGGAAATGTCCGACGATTGGCGTGAAGGGGGCTATCCCTACAAGAACCTGATGCTTCGCAAGAACTACGAAGCCAAGAAATATCAGCTACAGGTCGAACTGCTGAAGTTGCAAGCCTGGGTCAAGGAAACCGGCCAGAAGGTGGTGATTCTGTTTGAAGGCCGTGATGCGGCCGGTAAAGGGGGTGCCATCAAGCGATTCATGGAACATTTGAACCCGCGCGGTGCCCGCGTGGTCGCTCTGGAAAAACCAAGCGAGACCGAAAAGGGTCAGTGGTACTTCCAGCGCTATATTCAGCACCTGCCAACCAGCGGCGAAATCGTTCTGTTTGACCGTTCCTGGTACAACCGCGCCGGCGTTGAGCGTGTCATGGGCTTCTGCTCGCAAGAGGAGTACGACGACTTCATGCGACAGGTGCCGGAATTTGAGCGCAACCTGGCCCGCAGCGGTATCCATCTGTTCAAATTCTGGTTCTCGGTCAGTCGCAGCGAGCAACGTCGTCGCTTCAAAGAGCGTGAAAAGCATCCGCTGAAACAGTGGAAACTCTCGCCGATCGACAAGGCATCGCTCGACAAGTGGGATAGCTATACCGCCGCCAAGGAAGCCATGTTCTTCGCGACCGATACGGCAGATGCGCCCTGGATCGTCATCAAATCAGACTGTAAAAAGCGGGCGCGTTTAAATGCCATGCGCTATGTGCTGCATCGTTTGTCGTATGACCGCAAAGAACAGGCTCGGATCGGTTCGGTGGATCCGCTGATCGTTGGCCGTGCCAATGTGGTTTATGAAATCTCTGAGGGCGTTGATAAACCACTGCTGTAGAACGGGTTGGCGCCTGCGTTGCCTGCGCGATCGGCGGCAGGGGTGTCCGATTTTCAGCAATGGCTTTAGAATGGCTCTATCAGATGGTTTAAACAAACACTTCGGGAGTAACGAATGAAAAAAACGATGATTGTTGCAGTCGGCCTGGCACTGGCTTCTGGCATGGTTTTAGCGCAGGGCAGCAACCTGCGAAGCGGCCTGGGCGGCGCGATTGGCGGTGCGGGCGGTGCGGCGGTCGGTAACGCAATTGGCGGCAGCACGGGCGCCGTTGTCGGTGGGGCCGTGGGTGGCGCAACGGGCGCAGCCGTCAGCACGCCGCAGGGCGGCGGTCGGGGCGGTGCCGTCGTCGGCGGCGCCGTTGGTGGTGGTGCTGGCGCAGCCATTGGCAACAGCGCGGGTGGCGGTACCGGTGCGGTAGTTGGCGCGGGTGTGGGTGGCGGCGCTGGCGCAGCGGTGGGTCGTTCGCTGTCGCGCTAAAGCGCTTTTGCCGTACATGTTTGTACGGCCGTCGGCCAGGGTCAGAGATCGCTGTAAGGTATTGATACAGGCGTTGACCTCGGCCGACATTCATCGACGAGAGGGTCGCATGGTGTCAGTGCGCTTCGATGAGCGCCCGAGTTGGCACTGGTTTCTTTATTCACAAAATTTGAACGGTGGCTTCGCGTTCGGCGAACGATACGCGTAAAGTAGGGGGGCACAATGCCATTCAACCTACCGGAAGCCACCATGACTGCACCCAGCCCCGTACCGACTCGTTATACAGCCTTCGCCATTGCGTTGCACTGGCTGATGGCGTTGGTGATCGCGGGATTGTTCGCTCTCGGCATTTACATGCATGATTTGCCGTTTTCGCCGACAAAGCTACAACTCTATTCATGGCACAAGTGGGGTGGGGTGTGCGTTTTCCTGCTCGTCTTGATCCGACTGGTTTGGCGACTGATACATCGGCCACCTGCATTGCCAGCGCACATGCAAGGTCTGGTGCGCGCGGCCGCCCATGCCGGGCATCATGTTCTTTATCTGCTCATGTTTGCCGTTCCTTTGTCCGGTTGGCTCATGAGTTCGGCCAAAGGTTTTCAAACCGTGCTGTTCGGGGTCTGGCCCATTCCCGATCTGTTGACGAAAGATCCGGCCCTCGCCGGCATTCTGCAGCCACTGCATTTCGCATTGAATATGTTGCTGTTGATCGTCGTGATCGGTCACGTGGCCGCAGCCTTGAAACATCATTTGATCGACAAGGACGATGTGCTGACCCGGATGCTGCCGGGTAGCAAGCGCTGATCGCCACATCGCACCAACCAAAAAGAGAACAACCCCATGAGTTTCCCGAAAGCACTCGCTCTGAGCCTCGCTATAGTGCTCACCCCCGCCGTTAACGCAGCGGAGTTTAATCATGTCGAAACGGCCAGGAGCAGCATCCATTTCTCGTACAAGCAAATGGGGGTCAACATGGCCGGCCGTTTCAAGAAGTTTGCGGCCAATCTGAAGTTTGATCCGAGCAGGGCGACAGCGGCATCCGTCGTGCTGGAGGTTGATCTGGGCAGCATCGATACAGGCTCAGCCGAAGGCAACAGCGAAGTGGCGGGCAAGCTGTGGTTTAACACCAAGGCATTCCCGACCGCGCTTTTCACGTCGAGCAGTATCAAGCCGCTCGGTGGGGACAAATATGAAGCTATCGGCAAACTGACCATCAAGGGCCGGGCTCAGGAAGTGGTTGCGCCGACCACGGTTACCATCAAGGGCAACACAGCCGAATTCGATGGCGCGTTCACCATCAAGCGTGCCGATTTTGCCATCGGCGAAGGCGTCTGGGCGGATTTCTCCACCGTCGCCAACGATGTGCCCGTCAAGTTCCACATTGTCGCCACCAGCGGCAAGTAATTCCCACCGTGCAGCACAACAACGTATCCCCACTTTTAACAGGAGTCCTTATGAAACAAGCTACTCGTATGACGCTGATTGCTGCCACCTTCGCAGCACTCTCCAGCAGTGTTTTCGCCGCGCCGGAAACCTTTGTCATTGATAACTCGCATACCTTCCCAAGTTTCTCGTACAGCCACTTTGGTTACTCGAAGCAGCTCAGCCGTTTTGACAAAACCACAGGCACCATCGTGCTCGACAAAGCCGCTAAAACCGGCTCGGTGGATGTAACGATTGACACCACGTCCGTGAACACCGGCTCCACGCTGTTCAATGAGCACATCCAGGGCGCAGACTTCTTTGATACGGCGCAGTATCCGACCGCGACCTTTAAATCAACCAAAGTTCATTTCAAGGGTGACAAGCCGGTCGCTGTCGATGGCGATCTGACCATCAAGGGCGTGACCAAGCCGGTCACCCTGAAAATGGAATCGTTCCATTTGATGCCGCACCCGATGCTCAAGAAAGATGCGCTGGGCGCCAATGCCGTGACCAAAGTGAAGCGCAGCGAATTTAACATGGGCAAGTACACGCCGCATGTCGGCGATGACGTAACCATCGAAATCGCCGTCGAGGCCATTAAGCAGCAGTAATGACATGGCGGGCAATCGGGCTGTCAGTTGTTAACTGCAGCCCGTTGCCCGGGCCCGTGAGGTCGATGATGTAAAAAAGCCAACCCCGTATGAGGTTGGCTTTCTTGTTTGGTGGGCCCCCCGAGAGTCGAACTCGGCACCAACGGATTATGAGTCCGCTGCTCTAACCAGGCATGAGCTAGAGGCCCGGTAAGGCTTAGTTATTGCTATCGACGAAGCTGCGTAGCTTGTCCGAGCGGGACGGGTGGCGCAGCTTGCGCAGTGCCTTGGCTTCGATCTGGCGGATACGTTCGCGAGTCACGTCGAATTGCTTGCCGACTTCTTCCAGCGTGTGGTCGGTATTCATTTCGATGCCGAAGCGCATGCGCAGCACCTTGGCTTCCCGCTGCGTCAGGCTGTCGAGGATGTCCTTGGTCACTTCGTGCAGGCTGGCGTTCAATGCGGCTTCCAGCGGCGAGAGGGTGGCTGTATCTTCGATAAAGTCGCCCAGATGCGAATCGTCGTCGTCGCCGATCGGAGTTTCCATCGAGATCGGTTCCTTGGCAATCTTGAGAATCTTGCGAATCTTGTCTTCGGGCATTTCCATCTTGATCGCCAGCGTGGCCGGGTCCGGCTCGAAACCGGTTTCCTGCAGAATCTGGCGCGAGATGCGGTTCATCTTGTTGATCGTTTCGATCATGTGCACCGGGATACGGATGGTGCGCGCCTGATCGGCGATCGAGCGCGTAATGGCCTGACGAATCCACCAGGTGGCGTACGTCGAGAACTTGTAACCGCGGCGGTATTCAAACTTGTCCACGGCCTTCATCAGGCCGATGTTGCCTTCCTGAATCAGATCCAGGAACTGGAGGCCGCGGTTGGTGTACTTCTTGGCGATGGAGATCACCAGGCGCAGATTGGCCTCGGTCATTTCCTTCTTGGCGGCGCGCGCCAGACGTTCGCCCTTGGTCATTTGCTTGTTGATCTCGCGAACCTGTGCCAGCGTGATGCCCAGCATCTCTTCCATGCTGATGAGCTTCTTTTGCCACTCATGCACGGCCGGAATGTTGCGTTCGAGAATGCCTTGAACATTCTTTGGGGCAGCCGCGGCTTCCTTTTCAACCCACTTGAGGTTGACGATATTGGCCGGGAAGGTTTTGATGAAGTGGTCGCGCGGCATACCGCATTTGTCAACGCAGATGGCCAGAACCTGACGCTCCGAGCGACGAATCTGATCAATGAGTTCGCGTACGCGGCCGCACAGCTTTTCGATGGTGCGAGAGTTGAAACGGATATTCAGCAGCTCTTCGGAGATCTGCTGGCGGGCACGCACGTAAGCCGGGTCTGAGGGCCCCTTGGTTTTGAGCGCCTTCAGTTCCTTGCTGTGCAGACCCTCAATCCTGGCGAAACGCTCCAGCGCGGCTTCCTTCAGTCGGGCCAGCGATGCAGCGTTGGCAGCCGCTTTGGCTTCACCGCTATCGTCTTCGTCCTCGTCGTCCTCGTCGTCCTCATCACTGGCGGCATTGGCGGCGGCCAGCATTTGCTCTTCGGCTTCCACGTCAACGAGGCCATCGACGAGCTCGTCGATTTTCATTTCATCGGTGGCAACCTTCTTGGCCATCTCGATGATGTCGATTACGACCGGCGGGCAGGCGCTGATCGCCTGAACCATGTCGCGCAATCCGCCTTCAATACGCTTGGCGATGGCGATTTCGCCCTCGCGCGTGAGGAGCTCAACCGTACCCATCCCGCGCATGTACATGCGGACAGGGTCGGTGGTGCGGCCAAATTCGGAGTCCACCGTGGCCAGCGCCTGTTCAGCCTGTTCTTCGACGACCTCATCATCGGCGACCGGCGCAGCGGCGTCGGTCATCAGCATGTCTTCGGCGGCAGGGGCTTCGTCATAGACCTGAATACCCAGATCGTTAAACGTGGTGATCATGGCCTCGACCTGCTCGGCTTCCATCACGGTATCGGGCAGGTGGTCATTGATTTCGGCATGCGTCAGGTAGCCGCGCTCCTTCCCCATCTTGATGAGGGCGGTAATGCGGGCTTTGCGCTCTTCCGGCGAAATCTGCTGAACGGCCGTGCTGCCCAGCAGGCGCTTGCCGTCCTTGGCTTTGGTTTTGCCTTTGCCCTTGGCGGGCGAGGCTTCGATCGCGGCGGGGGTGG
This sequence comes from Fluviibacter sp., assembly GCA_048859965.1. GTDB lineage: Bacteria > Pseudomonadota > Gammaproteobacteria > Burkholderiales > Rhodocyclaceae > Fluviibacter. The sequence continues at coordinate 10,872 of JBLIZO010000049.1, read as the reverse complement.
CTGGCGCGATCACCTGGGGTTCTTCGACGTTGACGGTTTTGGCGGCAGCTTCTTTCACGGGCGCAGTTTTAGCGGGTGTCGGCTTGGCGGCAGTCGTCTTGCTGGTGGCTTTTGCGGTGTTTGGTTTCGGCGCCGCCTTCTTCACGGCCTTGGCCGGTGTAGCGGGTTTGGCGGCGGGTTTCTTGGCAACTGGTTTGGCAGCGGGTTTGGGCGCAGCCTTCTTGGCCGGGGCGGCCTTGGATTTGGGAGCAATGGCTTTGGTCACAGGTTTCTTCGTTGCCGCGCTGGCCGTCGCTTTGGCGACCGGCTTGGCGGCAGATTGGGTGGTTTTGGCTACGGGCTTGGCCGCGGCCTTCTTGGCAGGGGCGGCTTTGGCCGTGGTTTTTTTGGCAACGGGCTTGCTTGTCGGCTTGGCGACAGGCTTCTTCGTAGCCGCTGTTTTGGCGACTGGTTTAGCGGTAGCCTTGGTGGTGGTTTTAGCGGCAGTCTTGGGTTTAGTGGCCATGGCAGCATCCGTGGCGTCGTTACGACGCGAAGGTTGATTGGGGCGTAGTGACAGTTTCCAGTTCGACAAAGCGCGCAACCTCGAAAATCAATCGAAAAACAGTAAACCTTTAATTATACACGAAAATTAGCCAATTTTCTAGGCAATTTCCGTGCCAGATTAACGCCGCCGCCCCATTCGCCCGGCTTGTTGCAGGCGTTGCAGCAGTTCAGCGTACCGCGCTTTTTCGGCGGGGTTCAGCGCACCGCGCTGCGCCGCCTGTTGCAGGGCGGCGAGTTCGGTATCCAGTTGATCCCGAGCCATCTGAGCCACGATGCCATCCAATTCTGCGCTCAGCGCGTCTTTTTCAAGAGGTTCGGTGAGCAGCGTGGCAAAAATTTCAGCCAGCAGTGGGGCATCCTCGCTGCCGCGAGTGCGCTCCAGCAGCTCGGAGGGTTGCGGATTACCGGTGAGGAGGGGAAGCAACCGGCGCACGCTGGGGCTTAACGGGTCGTTTGTCGGGAGTTGTTGTACCAGGTTTCCGGGCAGGTCGGCGACCAGTTCCGGCGCCTGTACGAGCACCCGCAGCAGACGACGAATCAGCGACGGCGCCCGGCGAGGTGCTCGAGCCGGTGTCGCCTGTGGCGCAACCGTTTGGCGGCTTAACTCGCAACCGCGTTCCACCTCCGCCGGTTGCAGCCCGGTTTTGTCAGCGAGCTGCTTGACGATCTGCAGCCGCAACATGGGCGTCGGGATCTTCTGCAGTAGTGGCTTGGCTTCGGCCAGCAACTTGGCGCGCCCTTCGGCGCTGGTCAGATCGACATGACTGCAGAGCGTTTGCAGCAGGAACTCGGAAAGCGGTGTGGCGCGGTCGATGGCCGCTTGAAATGCCGCTTGACCCAGATCGCGCACATAGCTGTCCGGGTCGTGCTCGGGGGGTAAAAAGGCAAAGGCCAGCACCTTTTGTTCGGCCAGAGCCTCCAGGCTGTTTTCCAGCGCCCGCCAGGCGGCCTTGCGCCCTGCTGCGTCACCGTCGAAACAGAAAACGACACGGTCCACCATGCGCAACAGTTTGCGCACATGTGTCGTGGTGGTCGCCGTGCCGAGTGTGGCGACGGCGTTACCGATACCATGCTGCGCCAGCGCCACGACATCCATGTAGCCCTCAACGACGATCACGGTATCGGTCTGGCGACAGGCTTCGCGCGCCTGCGGCAAACCGAAAACCTCGCGTCCCTTTTCAAACAGCGGGGTTTCCGGAGAATTCAGATATTTGGGTTCGCCCTGATCCAGAATTCGGCCACCGAAAGCAATGACCTGCCCTTTCTGATCCAGAATCGGGAACATCACGCGATCACGGAAGCGATCATAGCGGCGCTTTTGTTCGTTTTCGATCACGAGGCCGTCTTTGATCAACGCCTGAAAGCTGGCGGTGTCGTACTCCGGAAAGACAGCGCGCAGATTCTGCCAGCCATCCGGGGCATAACCGATGCCAAAGCGGGCGGCGACTTCACCGGTCAGCCCGCGCTTTTTCAAATACTCGATGGCGCGCGGCGATTTTTTCAGCGCATCACGATAGTACTTGTGCGCCTTGAGCATCACGTCGAGCAGCGACGGGCCTTCCTCGCCATCAACCGCTGGTTTGCGAAAGGCGCGGTCATTGCTTTCCTGCGGTACAGCCAGCCCGCAGTGGCGGGCCAGCTCTTCAATGGCGTCGGGAAAGCTCAGTCCCTGGTGCTCCATCAGAAAACCAATCGCCGTACCATGCGCGCCACAGCCGAAGCAGTGATAGAACTGTTTGGCCGGGCTGACGGTGAAGGAGGGGGATTTTTCCTTGTGAAACGGGCAGCAGGCCGCGTAATTGGCGCCGGCTTTCTTGAGCGGTACGACGCGATCAATGATCTCGACGATATCGACCCGTGCCAGAAGTTCCTGGATGAAGGATTCCGGGATCATGGTCGCGTCTGCGTCCGGTCCAAGGGGTGGCGATTCAGGTGTTTAACCCTGCAATGCCGCTTTAACCTGTTGCGACACGGCGGCGAGGTCGGTTTTGCCGGCGAGTTGCGGTTTGAGGACGCCCATCACTTTACCCATGTCGGCGGGCCCGGCAGCGCCGGTCTGTGCAATCGCGGCTTTGACCGCAGCGGCGACCTCGTCGGCCGACATCTGCGCCGGGAGGTACGGCGACAGCACCTCAATCTCGGCACGCTCGGCAGCCGCCAGGTCTTCGCGGCCAGCCTGTTCATACTGGTGAATACTGTCGCGGCGTTGTTTGATCAGCTTGTCTACCACCGCCGCAACAGCGGCGTCGTCCAAGGTGATACGTTCATCCACCTCGCGTTGTTTGATGGCGGCGAGCAGCAGGCGGATGGCAGCCAGTCGTTCGCTTTCGCGTGCCTTCATGGCGTGCTTCATGTCTTCGGTGATCTGGTCTTTGAGGCTGATTGTCATGTCGGTGCTCGCTGTGTTCCGGGTGGGGCCATCTAAAACCGTGGCCGATAAAATGGCAAAAGCCGCCGGAGGCCGGCGGCTTTCGTCTATCGTCGCTAAGCGGCGATTAGTAGAGCTTGCGCGGCAACTGTTGGCTGCGCAGGCGCTTGTGCAGACGCTTTACAGCGGCGGCCAGCTTGCGCTTACGCTCAGCCGTCGGCTTTTCGTAGAACTCACGGGCACGCAGTTCGGTCAGCAGACCGGTTTTTTCAACAGTGCGCTTGAAGCGGCGCATGGCGACTTCGAACGGCTCGTTTTCCTTAACGCGAACGCTGGGCATTCAACAACTCCAATCGGTTTGAAACTGCCCCGACAGTATCGCCAAGACAGGGATGAAATCTTTAGAACTGAGAACTATACGACAAAAACCGGAAAAATCAAAATATTCACGCTGGATTGTCCTTCGGCTGTGGCGCGCTCGCTACAATAATGCCCCATGAACGCCTCGCAACATCCTGTCTTTCTGCCTGCCAACCCCGCGCATCCGCTGCTGGTGCTGGGCGTGGAGTCCTCTTGTGACGAAACCGGGGTGGCGCTGGTCACGCTGGATCCGCAAACCGGCAGACCGAAACTGCTGGGGCAGGCACTCCATACCCAGGTCGCCATGCATGCCGCTTATGGCGGCGTTGTGCCCGAATTGGCCTCGCGCGACCATATCCGTCGGGTGGTGCCACTGCTCCGACAGGCGCTGGCCGAGGCTCAAATCGATTTGGCCGCCGTAGATGCCATCGCCTATACCGCCGGCCCCGGTCTTGCGGGCGCATTGCTGGTCGGGAGCGCCTTTGCCGAGGCGCTGGCCTTCGCTCTTGAGAAGCCGGTGGTGCCGGTGCACCATCTGGAAGGACATCTCCTTTCGCCGCTGCTGGCCGCCAATCCGCCGCCATTTCCGTTTGTAGCGTTACTGGTATCGGGGGGTCATACCCAGCTCATGCGCGTCACCGGGGTGGGGGATTACGAATTACTCGGCGAAACGCTGGATGATGCGGCCGGAGAAGCCTTCGACAAAACCGCCAAGCTGATAGGGCTCGGTTATCCGGGTGGCCCGGCCTTGGCGAAACTGGCGGAAACGGCCGACCCCGCGCTGGTGGCGGAGATCAAATTGCCACGCCCCATGCTGCATTCAGGCGATCTCGAATTCAGTTTTGCCGGCCTCAAAACCGCCGTACTGACGCGTGTCAGAGCGGCCGAGGCGGGGGGGGGCCTGACGGACGTCGGGCGTGCGGCATTGGCGGCTGCCGTACAGCAAGCGATCACCGACGTGCTGGTTGCCAAATCCGTACAGGCTTTAAAGCAAACGGGGTTGTCACGCCTGGTCGTCGCAGGCGGTGTGGGCGCCAACCGTTATCTGCGCGAAACACTCGCCCAGGCTTGCGAGCGACGTCAATACGCGGTGTATTTCCCGGAATTGAGTCTTTGCACCGATAACGGCGCCATGATCGCCCTGGCTGGTCTCTTACGGCTGCTGTCGGGGGCCCCGGCGAAGCAGGCCGGCGGGTTCTCGGTCAAACCACGCTGGCCGCTGATTCAGGCCTAGGCACGACCGCCCATCAACCTTTCTTTTTGCTGCCGATTTTGCTTTCCTGACCCGCCAGCAGTCGGCGCAGATTGCCGGCGTGTTTGATCAGTAGCGTTGCCGCCATCAGCATGACCGGCACGACGATGGGCGTCGGCAGCCCCATAAACACCGCATAGGCCGGCGCCAGCAGCGCAGCCGTCATGGCGGACAGCGACGAGTAGCGCAACGTGAACGCCATAAACAGCCAGGTGCCCAGCGTGGCCAGGCCAAGCGGCCAGTAGAGCGCCAGCAGAACCCCGGCGGATGTCGATACGCCTTTACCGCCCTTGAAACCCAGCGTGATCGGAAACACATGCCCCAGAAAGGCCATGAAGCCGACCCAGCCGAGCAGATCGGCCGGCAGGCCGAGTAGCGTCGCCACGCCAATGGCGATCGCGCCTTTGGCCGCATCGCCGAGCAGCGTGAGCAAGGCTGCCAGTTTGTTGCCGGTGCGCAGAACATTGGTCGCCCCGGGGTTCCCCGAGCCGAACGAACGCGGGTCGGCGAGACCGAAGGCTTTGGAGACAACCACGGCAAACGGCATGCAACCGATCAGATAGGCAGCGAAGATCGTGCTGAGCAGCAGCGGCAGTGTGGTGTCGTCAAGCGGCAGAATCTGGTTGAGAAAATCAGGCGTCATGGCAGTCTCGTCAGTCGGTGAATGCGTCCGTCAGCTACAATGCGGCCGCAGCCTGCGCATTGTAGCGCGCCCGCATCAGAACGAATTTGTGCCATGGACATCATCTTTATCGAATCCCTTCGTGTTGAAACGCTGATCGGCATTTACCCGCGAGAACGGATTGTGCCGCAGCCGGTTGTCATTGATCTGAAGATCGGACACTCGACGGCGACGGCTGGTGCCAGCGATGATATTCATGACACGATCGATTACGCCGAGGTGGTCAGCCATTTGCGCAGAGTGCTGGCGGAAAAGCATTTCCAGTTGCTGGAGAAGCTGGCGGAATTTGTCGCGACGCTGCTGCTGGAAGATTTTGGTGCACAGTGGGTGCAGGTCTCCGTCGCCAAGCTCGGTATGATGCCGGGTGTCGCGCGCGTCGGCGTGGTGATCGAACGCGCCGCTTAATGCGCTGGTTGGCGTGTGCGGGTGCAGCGGGATCAAAGGCGCCCTCATCGACAAACAGCGTCGCAAATCGAGCCAAACTTAACCCATACCCCGGTTATCCGCGTGGATGATGTTTCGCGTGCAGCGACTTCAAACGTTCGCGTGCCACGTGTGTATAAATCTGCGTCGTCGTAATGCTGGCGTGACCGAGCAACAGTTGCACCACGCGCAGATCGGCGCCATGGTTAATCAGGTGCGTCGCAAAAGCATGGCGCAGCACGTGCGGTGACAAGCGCTCACGCGGAATACCCGCTTTGACCCCATAGCGTTTGATAATCTGCCAGAAGCCCTGGCGGGTGAGGGGTTTGGTTTTCTGGCCAATAAACAGGATATCGGCCGGTTGGCCGTCAGTCAGTTCCAATCGTGGCCACGCCATATAGTGCTGTATTGCATCGAGCGCCGCTTCGCCGAGCGGCACCAGACGCTCCTTGTCACCCTTACCCATGATCCGCACCACGCCCATCTCGCGGTTCAGGTCGGTCAGACGCAGATTGACCAGTTCGGAGACGCGCAAACCTGTTGCGTACAGCACTTCCAGCATGGCCAGGTCGCGCAGACCACGGGCGGTATTCAGGTCGGGCGCTTCCAGCAGTGCCGTGACATGGTCTTCACTCAGCGTCTTGGGTAAGCGCCCCGGTTTGATCGGCATGACCAGCGTTCGGGTCGGGTCGTCGGAGCGCTCGCCACGTGCGACCGACCAGCGGAAGTAGCGGCGCAACGTCGAGATGGCGCGCGCCTGTGAGCTTTGCTTATGGGTCTGAGCCAGGTGTGCGACATAGCGGTTGAGGTCAGCGTCGCTCGCCGTACGCAAGCCGCGCTGATGTTTGATGAGCCAGTGAGTCAAGGCGGTCAGATCGCGCCGATAACTCGCCAGCGAATTGGCCGAGAGTCCGGCTTCCAGCCAGAGGCTGTCACAAAAGACATCGACCACCTGCTGCGCCTCGGTCGGCAGCGGTGGTTGCGTCGGGGCTCTAGGCACGGGCTTCCTGTTCCAGAAGCCAGGCCTTGAGCGTGATCTTGGGGCCTTCGCGTGTGTGACCGAATCCGGTCAGCCGGTTTTTGCCAGCCGAAATGATGCGGTGGCAGGGCACAATGATCGGTAGCGGGTTGCTGCCCAGGGCCTGACCCACGGCGCGCGGTGCACTGCACAGTTGCGCGGCCAGCGCGCCGTAAGTGCGGGTTTCGCCGCAGGGCATGGCGCAAAGTGCCGTACGTAAACGCGCCTGAAAGGGGGTGCGTGGTGCGGCCAGCGGCAGATCAAAGATAAAGGCCGGGTTGGCGAACCAGGCCCCGAGTTGTTGGCGGATCGTTTCCAGCAGCGGGTCGCGGCGGGCGCATACCGATGCGTTGGCTGCCTGGCGCGGTTTGCCGACCAGCCAGGCGATTTCATCCAGCGCCTCAGCGTCCGGCGTTAACCGGATGCCCAGGTGAATGGTGTCGCGCAGACTGGCTGGCGCCTGCGGCGCCGTGTCGCCCAGCCGCAAGATGGCGTCAAACGCGTCGTTCGTTTCAGCGGCGGATTTCGCCATGGCCGAGTACGACCCATTTCTGCGACGTCAGGCCTTCCAGGCCTACCGGACCGCGCGCGTGAATCTTGTCGGTAGAAATACCAATCTCGGCGCCCAGTCCATACTCGAAACCGTCGGCAAAGCGCGTTGAGGCATTCACCATCACCGAGCTGGAATCGACTTCGCGCAGGAAACGCATGGCGTTGCCATAGTGATCCGTCACAATCGCTTCTGTATGCTGGGATGAATAGGTGTTGATGTGCGCGATGGCTTCATCCAGACCGCTCACCACCTTAACGGCAATCAGTGGCGCCAGGTATTCGGTCACCCAATCTTCGTCGGTGGCCGCCTCGGCAAAGGGCAACAGTGCTTGGGTTTCGGCGCAGCCACGCACGACCACACCCTTTTCTTGGAGCATGGCGCCAATGCGGGGCAATAGCGAACCCGCAATGCTGCGGGCAATCAGCAAGGACTCGGTGGTGTTGCAGGTGCCGTAGCGTTGGGTCTTTGCATTTTCTACGATGCGCAGCGCCATTTCGGGATCGGCGTTGTCATCCACGTAGACATGGCAGTTGCCATCCAGATGCTTGATCATCGGCACGCGGGATTCCTTGATCAGACGCTCGATCAAGCCTTTGCCGCCACGAGGCACAATCACATCAATATCGTCACGCAAGGTAGTCAGAATGCCCACGGCCGCCCGATCGGTCGTGTCGATGCACTGTACGCCCTGCGCCGGCAGACCGGCTTCGGCCAGACTCTGCTGTACCAGTGCGGCAATGGCGCGATTGCTATTCAGCGCTTCGGAGCCGCCGCGCAGAATGGTGGCGTTACCGGATTTGATGCAGAGTGCTGCCGCATCAGCCGTCACATTGGGGCGGGCTTCGTAGATGATGCCGATCACACCGAGTGGCACGCGCATCTTGCCGACCTGAATACCCGACGGGCGCGTACTCATATCGGTGATGCTGCCCACGAGGTCGGGCAGGCTGGCGATCTGCTCCACGCCTTCAGCCATCGACGCGAGGCCCTTGTCGCTGAGTGTCAGACGGTCGAGCATCGCGGCGTCCAGGCCGTTCTTGCGGGCGGCGTCCAGATCCCGTTCATTCGCCGCACGCAGTGTAGCGGCCTGTTCGCGGATCAAACGCGCCAGTGTCAGCAGCGCATGGTTCTTTTGTTCGGTGGACGCGCGTGCCATGCCACGCGATGCCGCGCGGGCATCTTTGGCGAGTTGGCGGATAGCTTGGTCGAGAGCGGTATTGGTATCAGTCATCATGAGCGCAATAATGCCTGTCAGCAGAGTTGTAAGGCAAGTGCGGCCAGTTCGGTCCACGGATCGCCCTGGCCAATGCCCTTGGATAAACGGTCAAGACGGGCGACTTGTTCCAGGGCGGCGCGCCAACTGATTTGAGTACGGCGCAGCGCGGCATTGCGGAGTTGCTGGGCCCGTTGCGGCGACATGCGCAGGGTCCGCAGTCGCTCGTCCGGGGAGCCGCCGGGTGCCGTCAGCTGGACCAGTGTGCGTATATCTTCGGCCAGCCAGAACAGCATGAGCGGTAGTGCCTCGCCCTGTTCGCGCAAACCACTGAGCGTTCGCGAGAAGCGCGACAGGTCGCCATCCAGCAGGGCGGCGCGCAGGCTATCCATATCCAGGCGCGACACGTCGGCCACCGCATCCTTGACCTGCGCGAGCGTCAGCGGGCCCGCCGGATAGAGCAGACCGAGCTTGAGCACTTCCTGATTGGCGGCCAGCAGATTGCCTTCGACATGGTGCGCGATGTAGTCCAGCGCATCGGGCGCCGCCGACTGCTGTTGTCGTGCCAGGCGTTCGGCGATCCAGCGGGGTAGCGCCTTGATCCCCGGTGGGATACAGGGGATGACCATGGCGTGTTTGCTGCTCGTGAAGCTCTGGAACCAGGCCGCTTTCTGCTCGCGCCAGCCGAACTCGTGCAGGGTCATCAGCACGATAAAATCGGTTGCCGCAGGCGGCGCACTTTCGAGCAGCCCCAGCAGGGCCTCCGGACCACCGCGCCCCAGCTTGCCGGTCGGTACCCGTAATTCCACGATCTTGCTGTCGCCAAACAGTGAACCGCCCTGTGTGGCGTAGGCCAGTTGTTTCCAGTCAAACGGGTGGCTGACGGTCAGGACGTCCCGCTCGGTAAAGCCCTTGGCCCGCGCGGCAGCGCGAATCGCGTCGGCCGCTTCGATCACGAGCAGCGGGTCATCGCCATGAATCGTGTAAATGGGCGCCAGCGGGCCGTTCAGATGGGCAGCCAGACGGCTGGCGCCATCCGTGCCGCCCAGATTCACTCGGTTGCCTCCAGAGGAGCCAGCGGCTGCATGCCACTCGGCGTGGTCAGCATCTGCGTGGTTTCAGCCGGTTTGGAGTCCGGGCTGCGCGTGCCGATTTCGCTTTTCGGTCTCTTGGCGGCGGACAGTTTCGTACCGGCCGGTACGCGGATCGTCGCCAGGCGCTGCATCACCTGAATGGCGGCATCGTTCTGCATGTCGCGGATCAGCATCGCGTCTTCCTGCTCCTTCGACAGCGCTTCCTGCGGCGTCTGCGGGTTGAAGGAAACGTCGCGCATCAGTTCAATGGTCGTCGGCGGATAAAGCTCAATCCCGCTGCCGGATTCAACGCGGAACCCCAGGCGATACGTCAGGCGGTACTCGCGCACCAGGCCGCTCGGGTTGACCGCGACGACGGTCTTCATTTGCTGATCGCCCAGCACGCGCAAGATCACCTCAGTCCGATCCTTGTATTCCTCGGGGACGACACCGATGCCGTTGGCCCGCAGTTGCGCCTGCAGCACCTGGGCAAATGGCGAGGTGTCCGGCACGCCGGCCAGATACACCGTTTTGAATGGCAGATCGACGCTGATGGCACCGCGCAGCTTGAAGCCGCAGCCAGCGGCAATGGCAAGCACCAGCAGGCCCATCAGAACCATGGGCAGATGCCTGACACCGGAGAGATGAAACAGACGAGCCATGATCGACCTTTCTCGGGTTGCGTACAGGGGGGTTAGGCGACGATGTTGACGAGGCGACCGGGCACCACGACCACTTTCTTCGGCGCAGCACCGTTGAGCTGCTTTTGTGCAGCGTCACTGGCCAGTGCCGTCGCTTCGATCGTTGCCTTGTCGGCCTCGGCGGCCACGCGGATGCTGCCACGCAGTTTGCCGTTGATCTGCAGCATGAGTTCGATTTCCGACTGCACCAGCGCCGCCGGATCGCAGACCGGGAAGCGCTGCGTAGCGACGTTATGCCCCGGCTTCAGTTCGGCGTAGATCGCTTCGCCGATATGCGGCACGATGGGGAACAGCATCAGCACGGCGGCCTCCAGCAGCTCCTGGCGGAGCGCACGGCCCGCCGCGTCGTCGAGCGGCGTCTTGTCGGCGGCGTTCAGTAGTTCCATCACGGCAGCAATCACCGTGTTGAACTGCTGGCGACGACCGTAGTCATCGGACACCTTCTGAATCGTCTGGTGCAGCTTGCGACGCAGATCCTTCTGCGCATCGCTCAGTGCGGTGTCGTTGTTCGCGGCAGCCACCACACCCGCGCTGACGTGTTCGAACGACAGCTTCCATAAGCGACGCAGGAAACGGTGTGCGCCTTCGACCCCGGCGTCCGACCATTCCAGCGATTGATCGGGCGGGCTGGCGAACATCATGAACAGGCGCGCCGTATCGGCGCCGTACTGATCGATCAGAAT